>JASEHU010000345.1 GCA_030018635.1 bacterium | reverse complement strand
AGGACTAACCGCTTTAGCGGTTTCCAATAAAAAGATTGGTTGCACAGCTCGAAATTTTTCGATATTGTGTTTTTTAAAAGATAAGGGAGAAAATTTTGAGGTGAAAGACCTCTTTATATATTTTTAATTAAGTAAACCACACAGAGAAGTTGGGTTGGCAAGGAGAAGGAGTGAAAGAATACTATTTACTCCAGAGAGAAGAGGACAACAAAAGTTCTGCGTGGTTTTTTTGTATTTTTTTACTAATATAATATAAATATAATGAAAATTGCAATTCATCAACCGGAACATTTACCATGGCTTGGTTTTTGGGATAAAATATATAAATGTGATATATTTGTTCTTTTAGATAATACCCAGTTTAGAAAAAATTATTTTCAAAATCGTAATAGAATAAGAACGGTTAATGGATGGACATGGCTTACAGTTCCAGTATTTACTAAAGATAAGTCAGTACAATTGATTAATGAAGTTGAAATTAATAATGTAACTGATGTTAAATGGCAAAAAAAACATTGGAAAACAATTGAACAAAATTACCAGAAAACACCATATTTTAATAAATACAAAGATATATTCTCTGAGTTTTATGTAAAGAACTGGACTAAATTAGTCAATTTAAATATAAGTATTATTTATGCCATTAAAGAAATTTTAGGGATTAAAACAGAAGTTGTCATAGGTTCCTCTTTAGATGTAACGGGTGAAAGAAGTGATTTGTTGCTTGATATTTGTAAGAAACTAGGGGCGACAACATATCTCTCTGGCAGATTTGGGAAAGATTATTTAGAAATAGAGAAGTTTAAGAAAGAAAATATAAAGGTAGTTTTTCAAGAATTTAATCATCCAGTGTATAATCAGGTAGTTAAACCTTTTATACCGGAGATGTCGATTATAGATCTGATATTTAATGAAGGAACAAAAAGTTTAACAATATTGCAAGGAGACTGAGGCTAAGGTGGAAAGTTTCTATCGGAGAAAAGGCAAAAGAATTTTAGATATTACCCTCTCTATTATAGGATTAATTATCTTTCTTCCTTTAATGGGGATTATTGGAGTGCTTATTAAATTGTCCTCCTGGCATGATCCTGTTATCTTCAGACAGGTCAGGGTAGGGAAAAATGGGGAGTTTTTTACCTTATGCAAATTCCGAACAATGAGAAATGGAGCAGAAGTTAAAGAGCATCCCAATGGAAATGAAGATGTAATTATTGAGGCTACATTGACCCATAACGGCGATAAAAGGGTTACCTTTTTAGGAAAGATATTGCGTAAAACGGCAATGGATGAATTTCCCCAATTATTTAATGTCCTGAGAGGGGATATGAGTATAGTCTGCCCCAGGCCGGAACGGCCTATCTTTTATCCAAAATATAAGGATATTTTAAAAAATAGGATAGTGGTAAAACCCGGGTTATTTTGCCTTGTAGAACTAAAGTATGGGACATCAGATTATAACGGAAATGGAAATGGAGGAATTAATCTTAATAGCGAAGAAGGGCAACGAGAAAGAATGAAATTGGATATGGAATATATTGAAAGATGCTCTTTTAGATTTGATTTGTGGCTTATCATAAAAATGACATGGAAATTACTTTTACGTGAGTATTATTTCTCAAAGATATTTATGGACAAGAAAAATGGAAATGGGAATGGACATCATCATAAAACAGAGATTACAGAATACAAATACATTTGGAGTGAGGAGGAAACATTACAAATACCCCCCCAAAAAATGGAAAAATGTCCTATATGTTTAAAAAAGGGGGATAATTAATTTTGAAAATCGTGGCAGTTGGTGCTCATTCGGATGACATTGAAATAAGTTGTGGAGGAACTATTGCTAAAGCGGTAAAGAGTGGACATGAAGTATTGATGGTTGTTATGACTACCTCCGAATATACGAATTATACGGGGAGGGTGTTACGGACATTTGATGAGGCAGAAAGAGAGGGTAAAAAGGCCGCAGAAACATTAGGAGCTAAATTGATAACCTTAAATTTCTCCACAAAGGATATACCGTATAATTCTGAGAGTGTTGAGGCATTAGATAAAATTTTCAATGAATTCCAACCAGATATAATATTAACTCACTGGCCACATGATACACATCAAGCACATCGAAATGTAGCCCTGGCATCTATATCTGGAGGAAGGCATTTTAATACCATTTTAATGTATGAACCAATGATGCCAAGTGGTAGGTCGTATGAAGGATTTAGAGCACAAGTATATGTAGATATAAGTGAATTTAATAAGATTAAAATGGAGGCACTCAAAGCACATAAATCACAATATAAAAAATATGGTGGTGATTTCTGGTTAGGAGCAGTAGAGGCAAGAGCAAGACTTCGAGGCTTTGAAATGCGTGATGAAATAGGCCAGTGTAAATTCGCTGAATGTTATGAAGTAATGCGATTGAAGTTATCTCTATAAAATTCGGATTAAATAAAATTCAGTTGATTGCCGATAAATAGTAGGGAAGAAAGAGTAATGCCTCAGTTGTCAGTTGAAAAAGGTTCAAGGCTCAACCTTGAGCCTTGAACCTTTTT
>JASEHU010000344.1 GCA_030018635.1 bacterium | reverse complement strand
AGAAGATGAGCAAAAACTTTAATAGAAATTCACAACCGATAACTGAGGCATTACATTTTAATCAATTTTTTTATTGCATTTAGTTTAATTGTTTGGTATAATAGTCAGAAGATAGTGAACAGAAGTATTTAATGATACTGACTACTAACTACTGTCTACTATCTCCTGATAAAAAGGAGGCGTATTGAAATGACAAAAATCAAGGTATGTGGGATAACAAATAAGACCGATGCGTTTATGTGTATAGATGTAGGGGTAGATGCGTTAGGATTTGTTTTTGTAGATGAGTCGCCAAGGAAGATTGCACCAGAAGAGGCACAAAGAATTATATCTGATTTACCACCGTTTGTTATTAGCGTTGGTGTATTTGTCAATAGACCGGAAGATGAGGTGAGCAGGATTGCCGATATGTGTAAATTAGATATACTCCAACTTCATGGGAATGAATTACCTAATTATTGTGCCTTATTTAATCGCAAGGTAATCAAGGCATTCAGGGTCAGAGGTAGCGATGACCTGAAGACTATCCCTGAATATAAAGTTGCCGGCTATCTACTTGACAGCTACGAAGAAGACCGCGCCGGAGGCACAGGTAGAACATTCGAATGGTATCTCGCTCAAGATGCAACTAAATATGGACCTATTGTTTTAGCCGGTGGACTCACCCCTGAAAATGTCAATCGGGCTATAGACGCGGTTCATCCTTATGCCGTAGATGTCAGCAGTGGCGTAGAGGAAAGAGATATTCCGGGCAAGAAACATAAAATCAAATTAACCGAGTTTATTCGTCAGGTCCAAAATGCAGATAGCGATATTATCATTGCCGATAAAGCCAGGAAATTATTTGAGTGGGAAGAAGCGGAAGTAAAAGAGAAAAAGGGTGGATTTCTGTTTTGGGGGAAGAAATAATGTTACCGGATAAACATGGTCATTTCAAACTTAAGGATAATTTTTTCGGGGGTAAATTTGTCCCTGAAACCTTAATGTCTGCATTGGAGGAATTGGAGGCAAATTACCGGAAGGTTAAAGAGGATAACGATTTTCAATCCCAACTTGATTACTACCTTACGGCTTATGCAGGCAGACCAACTTCATTGTATCTTGCCCAAAGATTAACACAAAAGCTAAATGGGGCAAAGATATATTTAAAGCGTGAGGATTTGTGCCATACCGGGGCACATAAAATAAACAATACCCTGGGACAGGTGCTTCTGGCTAAATACATGGGTAAGCCGCGGGTAATTGCCGAAACCGGTGCAGGACAGCATGGTGTAGCGACGGCTACCGCAGCGGCTATGTTTGGACTACAATGCGAGGTTTATATGGGCACCGAGGATATAGAACGCCAATCGTTGAATGTCTTCCGAATGAAACTTTTGGGGGCAAAGGTTCAGCCGGTAGAATCAGGTAGTAAAACCTTGAAGGATGCGATTAACGAGGCCATCCGCGACTGGGTAACAAATGTGAAAACCACGCATTATGTTATCGGCTCGGTCGTAGGACCACATCCATATCCAATGATGGTACGGGATTTCCAGGCAATAATCGGCAAAGAAACTAAAGAACAAATCCTTAAATTGGAAGGATACCTGCCGGATTATTTAGTTGCCTGTGTGGGTGGTGGCAGCAATTCGATGGGTCTGTTTTACC
This sequence comes from bacterium, assembly GCA_030018635.1. GTDB lineage: Bacteria > UBA9089 > CG2-30-40-21 > CG2-30-40-21 > SBAY01 > SBAY01. The sequence goes on along the minus strand of JASEHU010000344.1, from coordinate 906 downwards.
CATTTTTCGAAGATAGTGCCGTGAAATTTATTGGGGTTGAATCCGCAGGTAAAGGAATCAATACCAATCTGCATGCCGCTTCGTTACTTTCCGGTTCACCTGGAGTTTTACATGGGAGTTTATCTTATCTCCTGCAAGATAAAGATGGACAGATTACCTCAACCCATTCTGTCTCCGCAGGCTTGGATTACCCGGGGGTAGGTCCGGAACATAGTTACTACAAGGAGAGCGGTCGGGCAGAATATGTAGGCATAACGGATGATGAGGCACTGGAGGCATTCCATCTTTTAGCCCAAACAGAAGGAATAATCCCGGCATTAGAATCTGCCCATGCGATTGCCTATGCGAAAAAATTAGCCCCGCAACTAAATAAGGATAAGATTATCGTGGTTAACCTATCCGGTCGTGGGGATAAGGATGTGGAGACGGTATCAAAGATATTGAAGGGAATAAGATGATAGACAGAATTGTTGTAAATCCTAAAATACACTTTGGAAAACCATGTGTAAGGGGAACCCGTATTACAGTCCAAAATATCCTTGAATTACTTAATGAAGGTCTTTCGTTTGAAGAAGTAATTCGGGATTATTATGGCGAACTGACCGTTGAAGATGTTCGCGCGTGTGTTCGATATGCCATTGCGATTGTTTGAAATCGAATTATTAAAAACATTTGTTGTCATTGAACCGCACGGTTACAGAATTAGAAAACTTCAAGGAGAGAAAAATTGACCAACAGGATTGATTTAAAATTTGACCAACTAAGAAAAGAAGGGCAGAAGGCGTTAATTACCTTTATTACCGCTGGGGACCCAAACCTTGAGCAAACACATAAATTGGTTTTACAGTTAGAAAAAAGCGGTGCGGATATAATTGAGCTTGGTGTGCCTTTTTCCGACCCATTGGC
>JASEHU010000343.1 GCA_030018635.1 bacterium | reverse complement strand
TCCTGAATTCTGACTACTGGAGCACCCACAATATCAAATGTTATGAACCACTAATCATTCCGAACAGTATTGCTTAACCCCCTGAACTTAAACACCTTACTACTCACCCCAAAAATAATATAAAAAATTCACTTGACATACAATACCTTGTGGTATATAATATTTCTACTACAAGATAATCTATTAAAAAAGGGAGGGGATTTCAAGATGGAGCTATCTGTCAATGCTCGTAGAGTCCTCGAAAAAAGGTATTTAAAAAAGGATGAAGAAGGTAAGCCGATTGAATCGGCTGAGGACATGTTTTGGCGTGTAGCTGAAAATGTGGCTGGGGCAGATAAAAATTATGACCCCGAAACGGATGTCCCCAAAAGGGCTGAAGAGTTTTATCAACTGATGACCAACCTTGATTTCTTGCCTAATTCACCAACCTTAATGAATGCAGGCAGGGAACTACAACAATTATCCGCCTGTTTTGTCTTACCCGTTGAAGATTCTATGGACAGTATCTTTGAGACCGTAAAAAATACCGCCTTAATTCATAAATCCGGCGGCGGGACAGGGTTTAGCTTCTCCAGGCTTAGACCTAAGGATAGTCCTGTCAAGACAACCAAAGGTGTCTCAAGTGGGCCTATATCATTTATGACCGTATTCGATGCGGCTACCGAAACAATCAAACAGGGCGGTACTCGCAGGGGAGCGAATATGGGCATACTGCGGGTAGACCATCCGGATATATTAGATTTTATCTGCTGTAAGGATACTGACCATAAATTGAATAATTTCAATATCTCGGTTGGGTTGACCAAACCCTTTATGGAGGCATTAGAAAATGATAGCGAATATGATTTAATTGACCCGCATAGTAAAAACAAGGTGAAAGGATTGTCTGCCAGTGAGATTTTTGATTTGATAATCAAACATGCACATAAAAATGGGGAGCCTGGAATTATCTTCTTAGATAGAATGAATGAGACCAATCCAACGCCTCAGATAGGTGAAATAGAAAGTACCAACCCCTGCGGTGAACAACCACTTCTACCTTATGAATCGTGTAATTTAGGCTCTATTAACCTATCCAGAATGGTTACGGACAATAAAATAGATTATGAAAAGCTAAGTAAAGTGGTAGAATCAGCCGTTAGATTTTTAGATAATGTTATTGAGATGAATAATTATCCGCTTGAAATAATAAGTAAAATGACCAGGGGGAACAGGAAGATTGGCCTGGGGATAATGGGATTTGCCGATATGTTGATTCAACTCGGGATTGCTTATAACTCTGAAAAAGGACTCAAGACAGCTGAGGATGTAATGAAGTTTATTCGGGATAAGGCCAGGGAGACATCAGCTCAATTAGCCAGAGAAAGGTATCCTTTTCCTAATTTTAAGGGTAGTATCTATGATGATGGGAAATCACCCCAACTCCGCAATGCTACCACAACCACTATTGCCCCTACCGGCACAATTGGTATTATCGCTAATTGTTCAAGTGGTATCGAGCCTTTATTTGGTATTTGTTTTATGCGCAAGGTGATGGATAAGAATGAGTTGATTGAGGTCAATCCTTATTTTGAAAAGATAGCCAGGGAAGAAAATTTTTATAGTGAGGATTTGATGCGTCAGATTGCCGAAAAAGGCACTTTGCACGGGATAAAGGATATTCCGGCAAGGATTCAGAAGATATTCTGCACGGCTCATGATATTACCCCTGAATGGCATATCAAGATGCAAGCCGCTTTTCAAAAATATACCGATAATGCAGTCTCAAAAACGGTTAATTTCCCCAATAAGGCAAGTTGTGAAGATGTTCGGCAGGTGTTTCTTTTAGCCTATAAAAATGGGTGTAAAGGGGTAACGATATATCGGGATGGTAGTCGTGACGAGCAGGTGCTTTATCTGGGACTGGGTAAGAAAGAGAAGAAAGAAACGCATATGCCCAGACCACGACCATTGATGACCAAAGGGATAACACAAAAAATAACCACCGGCTGTGGTAATCTATATATCACCATAAATGAAGATGAAGTAGGTCCCTGCGAGGTTTTTTCTCAGATGGGTAAATCCGGTGGTTGTGCCGCCTCCCAATCAGAGGCAGTAAGTCGCTTAACCTCATTAGCCTTACGCTCGGGCATAGACCCGGAGATAATTATTAAACAATTGAAAGGTATTCGATGCCCATCTCCTTTATGGCAAAAGGGAGGAATGGTTTTATCCTGCCCGGATGCTATCAGTAAAGCCATCGAAAGATACCTGACGAATGGTTCAGGGACAGAATCATTGAAGAAAACCACAATGACTAAAGCCTCTGCCGGCATATATCCCGAATGCCCTGAATGTGGTGATTTACTTGAGTTGGTTGAAGGATGTGCGGTATGCAAAGCCTGTGGTTATTCTAAATGCTGGTAGGATTTTAAGGTATAATGAAGGGGAAATGGAAAAATCAGGGGAAAAGGGAATAGCCAATCTACCCTCTTCCCCTTTCTCCTCTTGCTCCATTTCTCCTTCGGGACACTCCTGAAATTATTCGAGCTGGGCAACCAATCTTTTTATTGGAAACCGCTAAAGCGGTTAGTCCTGTGTGTTAATGT
>JASEHU010000342.1 GCA_030018635.1 bacterium | reverse complement strand
GACTCCTGAATTCTGACTACTGGAGCACCCACAATATCAAATGTTATGAACCATTTTTATCTCCACCTAATCTCAACATGTTACACGATTTCTGCCATAATGAGAATTGCTGGAATTAAGTAAAAGTTTATTGACATGGTTTTTTTTTTAGTATATAATATCAATTTATGTATGAAAAAAGATGGTATCGTGACTTAATAAAAGTAGATGATTTGGTAACCTTTGAGGTAGTAATTGAGGAAACCGACCTTTTGGTCATGGCAACTAAAGATTTAACGAATGAGGTAACTAAATTAGTTTTAGAAATCAGGGGGGGGGTAAAAAGGTATATTGCCGATGACCCTGAGTTTAAGGAGAGCCTTATTCCCTACGAGGTAAGAGATATCGCCCCAAAGATTATAAAAGAAATGGCAGAAGCCGCAAAAATTGTTGGTGTAGGACCGATGGCGGCGATTGCCGGTGCCATCGCGGAATATGTAGGTAGAGGAATATTGGAAAACGCTAATGAGGTAATCGTAGAAAATGGGGGGGATATTTTTATAAAAAGCCTTCGTAAAAGGAAAATAGGGATATACGCTGGTTCATCTTGCTTGAGTAATAAAATAGCCGTAGAAATAGATGGTAAAGAAACTCCATTAGGTATTTGTACCTCATCCGGAACAGTAGGGTATTCTTTGAGTTTTGGCAAAGCAGATGCCGCCGTAGTCTTATCTCAGTCTACAGCATTAGCTGATGCGGCAGCTACTAAAATAGGTAATTTAGTTAAACAAACAGAGGATATCGAGCCTGCACTTGAATTTGCTAAAACTGTTCACGGGCTTAAAGGGGCGATAATTATTAAGGATGACCGGATGGGTGTTTGGGGGAACATAAAATTGGTTTAAAGCAGGAGACATTAGACTTTGGGTGGTGTCCTATTATAGCTTTGGGTGGTGTCCTATTATAGCTTAATTATAGTGAAGTATCTAAAAAAGTATGAAAAGGGGGATTATTTATTGCAAATTTATCATTGCAAATTTTAAATTTTAAATGCTAAATTTGCAATTTAAAATGAATTTATCTCCTTGTCTTACACAAGTTAGTTATTTTCAGACACCACCAAATTTTTGGTGGGTCGTGCTGGACTCGAACCAGCCGCACCCGGCTTAAAAGGCCGGTGCTCTGCCTGATGAGCTAACGACCCACGAAGAAAAAGTGAAAAACTAAAAGTGAAAAGTGAAAAATTAAAAACAAACAACTTTTCACTTTTCGTTTTTCACTTTTCACTTTTTATAAAGAAGGAATCCAATAAAATTGTTTGGTCCCGTTCAGGACCTAATGAGATAAAACCAATTTTAGTTTGAGTAATCTCGCTAATTTGAGAGAGATAATCCTTTAATTGTTTTGGTAAATCATCATAAGACCGAATATTGCTTATTTCCTGTTGCCAACCAGGGAACTCTTCATAGATTGGTTTACATTCACGAAGTATCTTTAATGAGCGCGGGAATTCATTAATCCGTTCCCCTTTATACTCATAACCAACACATATCTTGATTTTTTCAAGGTCATTCAATATATCTAATTTCATCACAGCTAAACTATCCAGACCATTAACCATGATGGCATATTTTACCGCCACGGCGTCAAACCAGCCACATCTGCGCGGTCTGCCGGTAGTCGCCCCATATTCATTGCCTTTTTTCCTTATTGCCTCACCACCCCCATCAAGTAATTCTGTTGGGAACGGTCCTTCGCCTACCCGGGTAGTATAAGCCTTGGCTATACCGATAACACAATCTATTTTACTCGGTCCTATTCCACCTCCTGTGCATGCCCCGCCGGCACCTGCACTGGAAGAGGTAACATAAGGATAGGTGCCATAGTCTATATCAAGTAATGTTCCTTGTGCCCCTTCAAACAAGATATTTTCCCCCTTTTTTACCGCCTCACTCAATAAAAGATTTGTCTCCTTGACATACTTCTTGATTAATTTCGCATAACCGAGGTATTCATTTTTAATCCCTTCAAAATCAAATTCATCGGAGTAAGTATCTCCTTTTTGGGCAATATTTAATCGCAGTTTTTCATCAAATATCTCCTCATCAAACAAATCGATTACCTTTATCCCACATCTACCTATCTTGTCTATATAAGTTGGTCCTACACCGCGCGCCGTGGTGCCAATCTTATGAATTTTTTCTGCCGCCTCCTCTAACTTAAAATGATAAGGCATAATCAGATGAGCATCTTCACTTATCCATAAATTGGTCTCATCCACCTTTATATTTTTTTCTCTAAGATATTCCAATTCCTCTAAAAACGCCTTTGGGTTAAAAACTACCCCATGACCAATAATACATATTTTGTTTGGGTGCAATATGCCTGAGGGAATAAGATGTAAGACAAATTTTTGACCGTTAACCACGACGGTATGTCCGGCATTATTACCTCCTTGATAACGAACGATAACATCTGCCTCTTCACTCAAGAAATCAATCACCTTTCCTTTTCCTTCATCACCTAACTGGGCACCGACAATAACTATATTTGGCATTTAATATCCCCTTTTTATTCTGACTCCTGACTCCTGAATTCTGACTACTGGAGCACCCACAATATC
>JASEHU010000341.1 GCA_030018635.1 bacterium | reverse complement strand
TCTCCCTATTCTCCACTTCTCATTGCTTACACATTTTCATAATGAGAATTGCTGGAAATTCCGAATTATTCCTTGACAAAAGGCGCGGGATATGCTATTATCTATCATAGTAAATGGAAGCAAAATTCAAGAAAAAAACATCCATACAACTTAAATTCAGTTTAGCCGTAATCTTGCTTATCATCGCAATTTATCTTTTAATAGGTAAGGTTGTTTTAGATTATGAAAAAGAAGCACTTACCTCTGAAGCCAAAAAACGCATTGTTACTCAATTAAGATTTTTGGCACAAGGTAGTCAAAAATTGCTCCTGCAACCAGACCCCGAGTTTTTTCTTTCTCCTCTACTTAAACGCATTATGGATGAAGATAGGGATATTTTATATGCGGTCGTGGTGGATGCCAAGGGTAAGATTAAGGGACATCCCGATATGACAAAAATAGATACTATCTACTACAAAGAGGCTTACCTCGTTGAGGCTTACCTCGTTGAGGATAAAAATTTAGTCATAACCTCCCGCTTGATTCTAAAAGGAAAAGAGGAATTACAAGAAACACCCGTATCATTTCATGTTAACACCCCTATTTATCAAAAAAAAGTAAAGATTGGGACAGTTTACCTTGGTTTTTCAAAACAGGGTATTAATAAAATTCTACTTGCCACCCAAAACAAAATCATCACCATTACCTTAATTGCCCTGGTAATAGGAATAATCGGCTCTATTTTTTTGGTAAGATTTATTATTAAGCCCCTGAAGGCATTAGCTAAAGGGGCACAAGAAATTAGCCGTGAGGATTTTGATATTATCCTTCCGATTAAAAGTAGAGATGAACTGGGTGAATTAACCTTTACCTTTAATCAGATGGTCAGAAGTCTAAAGGAAAAGCAATTGATGAGATATACCTTTGAGCGATATGTGACTAAGGAAGTGGCCGATACTATCTTGAAAAATATAGAAGATGTTCGGTTAGGTGGTGAGCAGCGCGAGGTAACTACCCTTTTTGCCGATATTCGTGGTTGGACGCAGATTACCAAAGAATTACCTGCTGAAAAAACCGTTCATTTACTTAATGATTTTTTTACCTTAATGGTTGAGGTAGTATTTAAATACGAGGGGACTTTAGCCAAATTTATGGGGGATGGGCTTATGGCTATCTTTGGTGCGCCTCTGTATCATGAAGATGATGCCTTGCGGGCGGTCAAAACGGCTCTGGAAATGAAAGAAGTATTGTCGCAATTCAATAAGGACCGCAAGAATCCTATTGATATTGGTGTGGGAATTACCTCCGGCGAGGTAATCGTGGGTAATATCGGCTCTGAGAAACGCATGGAATATACCGCCGTTGGTGCCAGGGTAAATTTAGCCGCCCGGCTCCAGGCTTTAGCCGAAAAGGGACAAATTTTACTTGATAAAGATACCTACCTTAAAATAGCAGATTCAGTCAATGCCCTAAGATTAGAACCCATTATGATTAAAGGATTAGCGGAGCCGATGGAGATTTACGAGGCAAGGGATTTAAAGTGAAAAGTGAAAAACGAAAAGTGAAAAGTTGTTTGTTTTTAGTTTTTCACTTTTCACTTTTCACTCTTCACTTTCCACTCTTACACCTCTTTAACCCCTTCCGTAATCTTTTCGTCGATAATGGTTATATTTTTACTCAACTCTTCATAATTTTTAAGAACCTTGCTGGCAGAGGTAATGACCAAACTCAATTGCTGGTCTAAATTACCGATATTTGTCCCCATCTCAGACATATTATGCTTTAATCCATTTAAAACATTAAACATAAGACGCAGGTCTCTTTTAATCTTACGGTCCTTTATCCCAAATAAAACTAACCCGAGGAAATAATGAAAGGTTCTTGGGGAGGCAAGATGCACCATTCGTGTTTGTGCATATTCACATAATTCTGTTTGAGTTAATATATCATAGTAGGCATTCTCAGAAGGGATGTAGAGTAAGGCAAATTCAATATTTTTAAAGGTAGTAGCATATTTAGATACGGTGTCAATCTGGTCTTTAATCTCCTTTTCAAACTTTTTGTGCAAAACCTTTTCATCCTTTTTCTCTGCCTTGACTAACCTTCTGTATGTTTCAATGGAAAATTTTGTATCAATAGGGATAATCTCACTTTCTAAGACGATGGCGGCATCAATCTTTGTGCCATCTTCTAAAACATACCCTTTTTTATAAACATCACCGGGTAATTTGTCACTAATTAATGTATCCATGATAATCTCCCCAACATTTTTCATCCCTTTAGTGGCTTTTAAAACCTCATTGATTTCTGAAAGTTGTTGACTGGCTGTCTGCTCCCTTAAATCTAATTGCTCCAAAGATAAAGAAAGCATGTGAATAGTGCGATGCAGGTCTGCCTTTACTGAGTCAATCGTCTTGGTGATATTCCCTAATCCTTCAAGGGTTATATTCTGCCTTTTGCGATAAGCTAAAACTAAAAAAGTAATCGCCACAAGGACACCTATTAAAGTTAATGTCATCATCGTTAATTCAATTATAGTCATTTTGTTAATCCTCCATTTCAAGAAAGTAAAGAAAAAAGTAGCATCCGTCGTAATGCCTCAGTTATCAGTTGTGAAGTAGGTTAGTTATCAATAGGTTCAAGATG
>JASEHU010000340.1 GCA_030018635.1 bacterium | reverse complement strand
TAAATTTGCAATTTGAAATGAATTTATCCCCTTATTTTCTATAGTTTTCATATCTTCATTCAGATATACTGAAGCAAGTTGTAACACTTATTTATTAACAGTTCCTTAACCAAAAGTTGTCATCTTTGGTCGGGGTTCGGTACTCGGAAGAAGAAGGAATTAGAATCCCGACCTGTTTACGCGGTTGTCCATTATTCACCCAATATCGCCAATTTAAGGACTTCATCCATATTGTCAACCAGTTTTAATTTTAATTTCTTCCTTACATTTTGTGGGATATCAACCAAATCCTTTTCATTATCTTCAGGTAAGATAACCATTTTAATTCCGGCGCGGTGGGCGGCTAAAATCTTTTCCTTTATGCCGCCAACAGGTAATACCCTGCCTCGAAGTGTAATTTCACCGGTCATAGCCAGATTATTTTTCACCCGCTTATTGGTTAAGGCAGAAACCAGAGCCGTAGCCATAGTAATTCCGGCTGAGGGTCCGTCTTTGGGAATAGCTCCTTCTGGAACATGGATATGAATATCGAATTTTTTATGAAAATTAGGTTCTAATCCCAAATCCTTTGCCTTAGAGCGGATATAAGAAAGTGCGGCTTTACCTGATTCCTTCATTACCTCACCTAATTTTCCGGTTAATATCAATTCCCCTTTTCCCGGTATGATGACGACTTCAGTAGTCAGGACATCCCCCCCGACCTCAGTCCAGGCTAAACCGGTTACTACACCAATTTCACCTTTTTGTTCAGCCTCAGAAGGACGGAATTTGGGTGGTCCAAGATAATGCTCTAAATTCTCCTGATTGATTTCTATAACCGGGTTTTTCTTTTTACTTTCTACAACCTCACGGGCAATCTTTCTACAAATAGTAGCCATCTCCCGTTCTAAATTTCTAACCCCTGCCTCACGGGTATATCTTTGAATGATAGTCAATAGGATAGTGGGAGAAATAACCAATGTTTGTGGTGTTAGCCCATGCTCTTCAAGTTGTCTGGGAACCAGGAAGAGTTGGGCAATTTTTAACTTCTCGTCTTCAATATAACTTGGGAATTCCAAAACCTCCAGCCGGTCTTTTAAAGCCGGCGGAACAGGATAAAGTGTATTAGCCGTTGTAATGAACATGACTGAGGATAGGTCAAAAGGCACCTCTAAGTAATGGTCGGAGAAGGCACAATTTTGCTCTGGGTCAAGCACTTCTAATAAAGCCGCAGATGGGTCCCCCCGAAAATCTACACTCATCTTGTCTATTTCATCCAACAGGAAAACAGGGTTTTTACTCTTGACCTTTTTCATTGATTGAATAATTCTACCGGGTAGAGCGGCGACATAGGTCATCCGATGTCCGCGAATCTCTGCCTCATCTCGGACTCCACCCAAAGATACACGGATAAATTTACGGTCTAAGGCAGTAGCAATAGATTTAGCTACCGAGGTTTTACCAGTTCCGGGTGGACCTACAAAACAAAGGATAGGTCCTTTTAAGTCTGATTTCAGCTTGCGGACGGCTAAATATTCCAAAATTCTCTCTTTGACCTTATCAAGTCCATAATGGTCATTTTCCAGAATCTTATGTGCATTTTTTATATCTAATTTATCCTTAGTCTGCTTATTCCAGGGCATGGCAATCAACCAATCGATATAATTCCGGATAACCGTTGCCTCGGCCATCATTGGCGGCATTTTCTTTAACCTGTTTAATTCCTTTAATGCCTTTTCCTCAGCCTCTTTTGACATCTGTGCTTGCTTAATCTGCTTTTTTAATTCACCGATTTCACCAGTAAAATCCTCGTCTTTCTTTAATTCCTTCTGGATAGCTTTAAGTCTTTCGGTCAGATAATATTCTTTTTGAGACTTTTCCATTTGCCTTCTAACCCGACCTTGAATCTTTTTTTCTACACCTAAAATCTCTAATTCGGAATTTAAGATAACTATAAGCTTCTCTAATCTTTGTTTTGGGTTAGTCGACTCTAATATCTCTTCTTTATTAACCATTTTCAAGGGTAGATGTGCCGTGATTATATCGGCTAATCGCCCCGGGTCCTCTATACTTAGAATAGAGGCAATGGCTTCTTGAGGCAGGTTACCGCAGAGGCGGACATACTGCTCGAATTGTGAAAGCATATTTCGGATTAACGCCTCTAATTCTATACTATAGTGAAATTCTTCGTTCACTTCCTCTATGGCTACCAGGAGATAATCTTCATTCAAAAGGTAATCTATTATCTTTACCCTGGCCAATCCTTCTATCAGAACCTTTACCGTGCCGTCTGGTAATTTTAATAGTTGTAAGATTTCGGCAACTGTTCCAAAGGAATAGAGGTCATCTTCTTTTGGGTCACCAATATTAGGCTTCTTTTGACCACATAAAAGGATTAGACGGTCATTTAACATTGCCTTTTCTAAGGCCTTAATCGACCTGTCCCGACCAACAAATAAAGGGACAACCATATACGGAAAAACGATAATATCGCGTAGAGGCACTAAGGGTAATGTATTTTTTAACTTTATTCCTCGTTCTTTCAGAATACTCATTTATGTATTGATTATATCATACCCGCTTTGTAAAGTCAAGAAAAACAAATTTGAAACAGCAATTCACGGTGAACATATGAAAAAATAGAGTTTTTGCTTAAAATTGCATG
>JASEHU010000033.1 GCA_030018635.1 bacterium | reverse complement strand
TCGTGAACTCAATGTCTTGAGTGTTTTTACTTCAGTTAGGTAAATAGTTACGAATAAGGTAAATGAGGCTATGGGCCAAAAGAGTAATTATAAGGAAAAGTGATGTTTATTGGGGCCTATAGCTCAGGTGGTTAGAGTGCACGCCTGATAAGCGTGAGGTCTGTGGTTCGAGTCCACATAGGCCCACCAAAAATTAAAGAGGAAGTGAATAGTGAAAAATGAAAAGTGAATAGAGAAAAGTAGAAAGATAAAGAAAAATGCGATGTTGTTTTTTATCTCCTTTACTTCTTATTTTTCACTTTTCATTATTCACTTTTCATTTATAACCTGGGGGTGTAGCTCAGTTGGGAGAGCACCTGCTTTGCAAGCAGGAGGCCAGCGGTTCAAGCCCGCTCATCTCTACGAGTAAGAAGTAGTGAACTTGTGCGTTTTTTTAACCAACAGCTAAAGGAGATTTTAGAAAATAGACATAAATCCTAAACAAATTTTGATGATTAAAACTCCAAATTCCAAATAATCGTAGGTTATTGAAGGAAAAAAATGAAAGGTACCCGAAAGAATTTGATTTTTATGGTGGGGGGAATACTTATAGGAATCTTATTAATTGGAGGGAGTAATTACAGGGTAAAGGTACTCAAATTTGAAAACATAGGAAAGGGCGGTGTACTTACATATAAAGGGAATATAGTAATAAAGGATGAGGTTGAATTTAGAAGATTATGGAAGGTATGGTATCCGAGAGGAGAATATCCAAAGGTTGATTTTTCTAAAGAAATGGTGGTAGGTGTATTCTTGGGGAAATATGTAACAGGTGGAATGGGGATAGAGATAAAGAAGATTGAAAAGAGGGTAGGAAGAATAGTTGTATATGTAGAGAAGAGACTACCAAATTATGAAGGTATGGTGGTGCAGATGGTAAGTATACCAACTCATATAGTAAAAACAGAAAGGTCTATCTTACCAGTAATATTTTCTTGTTATACTATACCAGATATAGGAGAACGAATAGAAAAATGGATACTGAGAAAATACGGAACAATGGTAATGCATATCTTTGGTCCTTGAATATCCGAGGAGGTGATTGAAAGATGAAGAGAATTTTCTTGTTAGTTTGTTTAGGAGTTGCCTTTAGTGTCAGCGATTATGCTCAATCTGAAATGGTTGAAAAAGCTGAGTTTGTGCCAGGAGAATTCCTCCTCTCTTTTAAGGATGGGGTTGATGAGAGAGAGAATATGAGTATCCAAGAAGGAATTGTGGTCACAGAAGTGCCATCGGTAGACAAACTGAACAAGCAGTTTCGAGTTAAATCAATGGAGCCTATATTCCCTCAAGTATATAAATCCTATGGTTTCCCAAGTATCTATAAGGTTAAATTACCTGAAGACACTGATATCTTGACTGCTATTAAGAATTACCAAAGGGATCCAAACATAGAACACGCTGAACCGAACTGGATATTCCATACTTGTATTACTCCTGACGATGAGTATTTTGAGTATCAATGGGGAGTTAGGAAGATAGATGCACCTAAGGCATGGGATGTCCATACAGGAACTGAGAATGTAGTCATAGCCATAGTCGATACAGGCATAGACTACGATCATCCAGATATAGCAGGGAATATTTGGATAAATGAAGACGAAATTCCAAACAATAGAATTGATGATGACCATAATGGTCATATTGATGATAGAATAGGCTGGGATTGGGATGATGGTGATAATGACCCGGCAGATGAGAATGGACATGGTACCCATGTATCTGGCATCGCAGGGGCCGTAACCAATAATACTATTGGAATTGCTGGAACTTCCTGGAAGTGTAAATTGATGGCTGTTCGGGGGTTGAATGAACGTGGTAAAGGTAGGTACGATGCCCTTATAGGGGGGATAGCCTATGCCTGTGTAAATGGGGCCAAGGTTATAAATATGAGTTGGGGGCAGTATCTTAGAGCGATGCCTGACTGGGCTATTATTTATATGACGAGGATATTAAAGATTGCCTATGAGGAATATGGTTGTGTGATGCCAGCTGCTGCGGGTAATGATAATATAGATATGGATAGAGCCCCTCGGTGGGGTTTATTCCCTGGAGTTTCTGGTTTTTGTATAGGCGTTGCCGCTACGAACATATATGATCAGAAGGCCGATTATTCAAATTATGGTTCAAAAGTAGATGTATCTGCTCCAGGAGTAATAATCTACAGCACTATGCCTACTTACCATGTTACCATGAATGACGAAGGATATAACATGAATTACGATTATTTACAAGGGACTTCAATGGCAACACCTTTTGTATCGGGATTAGCTGGTCTTCTTCTCTCCCAACACCCAGAATGGACTAACTTAGAGGTAATCTCACGGATTGAGAATACGGCTGATCCAATCGACTACCTAAACCCAGGATATGAAGGAAAACTTGGTAAGGGCAGAATCAATGTAGCAAAGGCCCTGACGAGCAAGACTTCCTTCACCGATGAAAAAGGGAATAATGTAAAGAGTTATTATATAGGATTAGATAATATCTTCGTCACCACCATAGACCACAGTGAAATAGGCAGTTTAGAGGTTAAAGTATCTGATTCTGCAACGGGTGATATGGAAACCCTTATTTTAGAGGAGATATATTCAAAAGAAGGTTATTTTAGGAATACCCGGGGACTAACTTCAAGTCTTACTCCAACGGGTATTCCAGAAAATGGTAACCTTGAGACATTAGATGGAAACCTTATTTTGGCCTCTTATACCGATAGCGATGATCCAGTTGATACAAGCACAAGTACAGTCTCAATGGTAAAAAAGGAGATAACCATAGATGATATTCTTAAAGAGATTGATAACTACCTTTCTAATGGGTCTATTGATAATGATGGAGTGGGCAATAGCTTAAAAGTCAAGTTGAATAAGGCCAAGGCAAAGATAGAGGCAGGACAAACAAACACGGCCATAAATATTCTTAATGCTTTTATCAATGAGGTCTCTGCTCAGAAGGGTAAGCATATCACTTCTGAAACAGCTGACTCCTTAATCTCAAATGTAAACTCTATTATAGAATCATTCAAAAAATAAATAAAGAAGCAGGAAATAGAAAAGGGGAAATAAGAAGTAAAAAATGGATGAGGATATTTAATGTTTTTTTACTTCTTATTTCCCACTTTTTACTTATGATAAGGGGGTGTAGCTCAGTTGGGAGAGCGCCTGCTTTGCAAGCAGGAGGCCAGCGGTTCAAGCCCGCTCATCTCCACCAATGCAAGTTCATTCTATGTTTAATGGTTTGTTCTTTGAAAATTAAATAAGGTAACAAATAAGGTAACAATAGCATCTTGAAAAACAAGTTTTATAAGAAACGAGTTCAAAAAGAAACAAGTTAAAGTAGCATGGTCAAGTTATTAAGGGTTTACGGTGGATGCCTTGGTGCCAGAAGTCGATGAAGGACGTGGTAAGCTGCGATAAGCCTCGGGGAGTTGCAAACTAACTTTGATCCGGGGATTTCCGAATGGGGGAACCTAATGGAGGTCATGCTCCATTACCTATGCCTGAATATATAGGGTTTAGGAGGCAACCAGGGGAAGTGAAACATCTCAGTACCCTGAGGAAGAGAAAGAAAAAATTAATCATTGATATTAGAGGATTGTTTTTAAGACTTTGTCTTTTAAAACAAGAGACTAAAAAATATGATTATGTTCGATTCCGTAAGTAGTGGCGAGCGAAAGCGGAAGAGCCTAAACCTGAATTTGCGTTAAAATCCATACCATTTTGCAAGTTCAGGGGTAAGAGGACTTAAACAGGAAGAGGTATGTTGTCTCATCCGGGAAGTCAAAAATTTATTCTATAGCTGAATAATTTTGGAAAGAATAGCCAGAGAAGGTGATAGCCCTGTAAGTGAAATAGAATAAACTTCCTGAGTTTTTGTTCCTGAGTAAAGCGGGACACGAGAAATCTTGCTTGAAGTTGGGAGGACCACCTCCTAAGGCTAAATACTCTCTGGCAACCGATAGTGAACAAGTACCGTGAGGGAAAGGTGAAAAGAACTGCGGAAGCAGAGTGAAATAGTACCTGAAACCGTATACCTACAAGCTGTGGAAGGACTATGTCAGGCTAATCTTGAATTTTGGAAAAAGGTCTTAGATTGCTAAGGCTTAGTATCCATTATTTGGGACCTGATATGTCTGACTGCGTGCCTTTTGTATAATGAACCGGCGAGTTACTGTGTGTTGCAAGGTTAAATGGGAAAAACCATGAAGCCGTAGCGAAAGCAAGTCTGAATAGGGCGTTTAGTAGCATATAGTAGACCCGAAGCCGAGTGATCTATCCATGGCCAGGGTGAAGCGTGTTTGACTACACGTGGAGGCCCGAACCTGCGGGCGTTGAAAAGTCTTGGGATGAGCTGTGGATAGGAGTGAAAGGCTAATCAAACTCGGTTATAGCTGGTTCTCCCCGAAATGCCTTTAGGGACAGCCTCATAAATTAAGTAACGGTGGTAGAGCACTGAATGGGCTAGGGACCTCCCCAGGTTACCAAACCCAATCAAACTTCGAATGCCGTTACTCGTATTATGGGAGTGAGACAGTGGGGGATAAGCTCCATTGTCGAGAGGAAAAGAATCCAGACCATCAGCTAAGGTCCCCAAGTATGAGCTAAGTGGAAAAGGATGTGGAGATACACAAACAGCCAGGATGTTGGCTTAGAGGCAGCCATCATTTAAAGAGTGCGTAATAGCTCACTGGTCGAGTGTTTCTGCGCTGACAATATAACGGGGCTCAAGCTCATCACCGAAGCTGTGGGTATCAGAGGACAGAAAACAGATGACAGAGGACAGATTTTTATCTGACTTCTGAATTCTGACTTCTGAATTCTAATACGGTAGGGGAGCGTTCCATCTTAGAGTGAAGGTAGACCGTAAGGACTACTGGACGAAATGGAAGTGAGGATGCCGGTATAAGTAGCGAGAAAACGGGTGAGAACCCCGTTCGCCGAAAGCCTAAGGTTTCCTTGGGAAGGTTAATCCGCCCAGGGTAAGTCGGCACCTAAGTCGAGGCTGAAAAGCGTAGACGATGGACAATCGGTTAATATTCCGATACCATTTTTTAACCGTTATGAGCGATGGGGTGACGCAGGAGGGTAAGTCATCAGTCGATTGGAAGTGGCTGTCTAAACCCGTAGAGGGATAGCTTTGGTAAATCCGGGCTGTCATTCAACCTCAAGAGGTGATGGGGACTGGGATTTTATCCCGGGAACTGACTGACCCCACGCTGCCAAGAAAAACCTCTAGTCAGGTTAGAAGATGACCGTACTATAAACCGACACAGGTAGGCGAGGTGAGAATCCTAAGGCGCTCGAGAGAACTATCGTTAAGGAACTCGGCAATTTGACTCCGTAACTTCGGAAGAAGGAGTGCCTTTGTAATGTGAGAGAATTTACTTCTTGAGCATGAAAAGGTTGCAGTGAAATGGGCCAGGCGACTGTTTAGCAAAAACACAGGACTCTGCTAAGTCGTAAGACGATGTATAGGGTCTGACGCCTGCTCGGTGCTGGAAGGTTAAGGGGAAAGGTTAGCTTTTTGGAAGAGAGGGATGAGATGAAGGATGAGAGAAGCAATTCTCAAATCTTGATTCTTATTTCTTGAATCTGTGAAGGTGAAGCTTTGAACCGAAGCCCCAGTAAACGGCGGCCGTAACTATAGAAATGGACCACTGTAGTTGTAAAATCTGGCTATATGCTGGAAAATCCTGTTAGGCTAACAGTACTCTTCAATGGTTTGTTGGAGTAACAATCTGTTAGATAGGGACAATCAGCAGGAAAGACCTGAAAGGAGGTCTCCAGTGAAAACAGAAATAGGATATTATTTGGCAGGTTTTGCTGATGGAGAAGGAAGTTTTAATGTTTCCTTTAGACCAAGGCAAGACTACAAATCACTATGGAAAATCTCTCTCTGTTTCAATATATCCCAAAAAGATAAGGTTATCCTTACTTTATTCAAGCGTTATTTAGGTTGTGGCACATTAAGAGCCAGACCGGATGACATTTGGTATTATGAAGTAAATAATCTGAATGCTATTTGGGAAAAAGTAATACCTTTTTTTAAGAAATATCGTTTTTTATCAGCAAAAAAGAAACGGGATTTTGCAAAATTCTGTAAAATTGCTGAGATAATAAAAAATGGAGAACATCTAACAAAAGAAGGTGTTAAAAAAATTATAGAAATAAGAAGAGAGATGAACGATGGTGGTAAACGAAAGTTTAGTGAAAAGGAGATATTAAGTAAATTTCAGGAATCCCCAGAGACTATACGCCAGATCCCGATAACTTCGGGAATGATATAGTCCGGTCTCTGACGAAAGTTAGAGTTAACATAAACGAACGGTCCTAAGGTTAGAAAATGCTAGCCTGCTCTGATGGTAACATCAGAGGCAATATTCAACTATATGCGGGGAGGTCTTCAAAAGATATTGATACTCGCTGGTTCAGAAATGAACGAGGCAGTGAAAATTCAATATACACGGAGATAATCCGCAGGGAAGTCAAAGGAGATAAACTATGACCCCTCAGAGACCAAACGTTGAATATCCGAAGAGATTGAATCCGGATTGGATAGTAGGGTTCATTGATGGTGAAGGATGTTTTCACATTGGTATCAATAAGAATAGTGAGGTTAAGTTTGGTTACCAGGTTTTACCCGAATTAACAGTTGTTCAGCATAATCGCGACATAAATCTTCTTTATCTACTTCGCACAACAATGGGATGTGGGGTGGTGAGAAGAAACCATGAGGAGCGATACTGTTGGAGGGTAAGGGATTTGAAAAATTTAGCTGAAATTATTGTGCCATTTTTTGAAAAGCATCCATTAAAATCAAAGAAGAATGTAGAATTTCAGAAGTTTGCCAGGGTTGTCCGATTGATGACACAAGGTAAACATCTGACTGAAGAAGGGTTCAACGAAATATCAAAGATAGCATCTGAGATGAATCGGAGATGTATTCGGATAAAGATAGAGTCCACACCTTGATGAAACTCAGGGAATATGTGAGCGAAATTCCTTGTCGGGTAAGTTCCGACCTGCACGAATGGCGTAACGATCTGGTCAGTGTCTCAACGATAGACTCGGCGAAATTGTAGTATTTGCGAAGATGCAAGTTACCCGCAACTAGACGGAAAGACCCCGTGAACCTTTACTATAGCCTGACATTGAATCTGGGTATGGTATGTAGAGGATAGGTGGGAGACTATGAAGCGTGGGCGTTAGCCTGCGTGGAGTCAACCTTGGAATACCACCCTTATTATATTTAGGTTCTAACCTGCGACTGTGAAGCCAGTTGAGGGACATTGTCAGGGGGGTAGTTTGACTGGGGCGGTTGCCTCCTAAAGTGTAACGGAGGCGTCCTAAGTCTTCTTCAATGCGTTTGGCAATCGCATGTAGAGTATAAAGGCACAAGGAAGATTAACTGCAAGACCCACAAGTCAAGCAGATGTGAAAGCAGGGCTTAATGATCCGGCGATTCTGTGTGGAAGGGTCGTCGCTTATCGGACAAAAGGTACTCCGGGGATAACAGGCTGATCTTGCCCAAGAGTCCATATCGACGGCAGGGTTTGGCACCTCGATGTCGGCTCATCGCATCCTGGAGCTGAAGCAGGTTCCAAGGGTTGGGCTGTTCGCCCATTAAAGCGGTACGTGAGCTGGGTTCAGAACGTCGTGAGACAGTTCGGTCCCTCTCTGTTGCGGGCGGAGGATATTTGAGAGGAGCTACTCCTAGTACGAGAGGACCGGAGTGGACGAACCTCTAGTGTACCAGTTGTCACGCCAGTGGCATCGCTGGGTAGCTATGTTCGGAAGGGATAACCGCTGAAAGCATCTAAGCGAGAAGCCCACCTCAAGATTAGATATCCCGGATAGGTAATTAGCAATAATTGCCTATCAGGATCTTTTGATTGCTCTGGATTTCTGATGAAAAGATGTCTCTTCGGAGATGTCCCAGTAATCGGGTTTTTAGACTTTCTTAAGACCACCTAAAGACTCCTGGAAGATTACCAGGTTGATAGACTGCAAGTGTAAGTAGGGTAACCTATTGAACCCTGATTGTTGAAAAGAAACAAGATTATCCTCGGATAATTGAGTAACTTTTTAATACTTGGGAGCTGAGCAGCACTAATAGGTCGTGCGGCTTGATCGTGCTACTTTGAGTTGTTTCTTTTTATACCACGAATTACACGAATTATACGAGTAAACACAAATAATTTTAAAATTAAAAGGCGATATATGAGATTAGGAAAAGAAAAACGGAGATTTTTGGGAACAAGTTTAGGAAGAATAGTAGAGTATTTTTTAACAGTAACATTAGTAGGAGAGATTATATCAGGGGAAATCAGTATTTTATTCATTGCTTCTGTATGTGGATTTGCAATTTTATTAATGATATTTGCTGTTTATTTAATACCAGATGAGGAGGTAACTATTTAAAAAATGAGTGAATGGCAACAAATAGCAGATGGAATAGCAAAAGGTTTTTTTATCGCATTAGTTTTTTTTACTGTGTTTGGAGGTATAATGGCTTTTATTGTTTATAAACAACAACGGATAGAAGAAAAGAAAAAAATTGGATAATAAGTGCCTATCCGAAAAGTCGGAAGCCCAAACTTGTTCGGGCAAACTTGTGTGGTTTTAAACCACTTGTGATTTAAAACCACTTGGTAGTATTTTTCCTCAAACTCGTTAAGGCATCCGTCAATTTTTCAGGTTTTAAACCTGTTTCGGATAGGCTCTTGGAAAACCAAAATGTTACCTTTTTATAAAAATAGTAAAAAATTCCCGGTAATCATAGCAGAGGGGAAACACCCGTTCCCATTCCGAATACGGTAGTTAAGCCCTCGAGCGCCGATGGTACTGCACTGGTAACGGTGTGGGAGAGTAGGACATTGCCGGGATTTTTGTTGTAAAAAAGGGAAAGAATGTGGTTAGACAATGTGGTTAGACATTGATTATAAAATTTAGGTAAGTGTTCAGATGTCAGATATCAGCAGTCAGCCAGAGTTGAATGTAGAAAGTAACTTTCTTTAAATTCTACATTCAAGGTTTGGATCCTGACACTGATCCGGAATTACGGGCGGGGGGAAAGGAGGATTTCATGAAAAGTATCGAAGGAATTCTTAAGCAAGTGATTAGGTGCCTCGGCATCGTGAGTATTGTTGTCTTATTGTCGTCATGTGCCTCAAAGCCAGAGAATGAAATTGTAGGCAAGTGGGAAGAAATTGGTGGCACGGAATCGATTGAATTCTTTAAGGATGGTACTGTCAGTGGCGTAGATAAAGGTAGGAGCATGGTAGGCAGCTACAAATTTGTAGACAAAGACCGAATAAAAATGGAAATGGGCGGTTTTGGGGCATTGACGGGCCCTGTCATAATGAAAGTTTCATTTTCAGGCGGAGAGCTTACTTTTACCACGCAGGATAGTAAAGTTTTAAAATACAGTAAAGAAAATCTACATTCAAGGTTTGACCCTGACTCTGCAATGCTGACTCTGCAATGACCCTGACTCTGCAATAGAGAGGAAGAGTTTTGTTATTCCTGAGGTTTAGTTTAAAATGAAATTTTTTATTACCTTCTTTATTACTGTGCTCCAAATTATCCCTTTATTTATAATTATAGGAGTATTTTTAAGAAAAGACATCCTTGAGAAGCTGAAAGTATTGGGATTTGGTGTAGGATGTGAATTATTTATCCTTCTTTTTACACTTTTTCTTTTTAACCGAAGGGTTCCTCGGATATTTATTGCTTTATGTTATTTAAGTTTGGGATTTGTATTCTTCAGCCATGTGGTATACCTGGATTTTATAGAATCTCCAGAAAACTTTTATTTTCCAATTCCATTGGTTGAATCGTGTGTAACTTTAACGATTATACTATTTAGTACATATTTCTTATCCTATGGTTTATCTTATTATGCTCTAATAGTGAACAGGGAGATGAGGGATAACAATATAATACTCAAGAATCAACAAATCGAGAAGCAACACGGAAGATATCTATACTTGACTACATTCAATATTCTTGCTTATGGAGTATTTGGTACATACTATACACTATTCCTTGATTGGTGGTATAGAAAAAAAGGATTACCTGTAGATACTAATACTTTCTTTGAGGATAACTTTCCTTTCACGACGGGTTTTCTCTTTTTTCACATTTTAAGCTGGGGGATAATTTTTTTCTTAAGCAGAAGGAGAGATAAATTTTTGGACTTATCAGCTTATATTAATGAATGTAAGATAGAGAAATTCAATATAAAAAGGCAGATTTTCTTAGGTTTTATAATCTTTCTGGGGATATGTACATTTTTTGAGGCTTTTCGTGGTTTATGGTGGGTTTGGTTTTGGACAGCAATCTTATTAATATTGATTTTTGCCAGTTTGTGGAAGGTGTGGAAACATGTGTTGGATGTGCCAAAAGAGGCGAAGTTAGAATTTAATGAGTAATCTTTTCAGGAGAATAATAAGATGTCAGAAGTTGTTATTGCTGGGTTTAGGCTAAAAGAGCTACTTCTTTTTCCTGCTGTGATGTGGGGTATTATATTAATTGGCAATGGAGTTTTATTTATGATAATTTACCTGGCTAAAAAAGGAGCTTTGGGCAAATTCTGTAAAGAGGATGTGTGGATTAAGAAAGAAGGTGTGGAGAAAATTATTAGATACTTCAAAAGAATAAAAAAACTACATCTGTTTTTTATCTTTGGGATACCAATTTATACTACTCTAAAGACAATGTGGGTAATTATCTTTGAAGGAGGGATAATTGATACACCGACTGCACAAATACTCTTTGTGATAAATTACTTTTTAATAGTTTCTTGTTTTCTACCAAGTTATCTCTCTTTTGTATTTATGACTAAAACAATAAAAATGCTTCCTTTAAAAGATGAATAAGATTAAAATATTCTTTACAAGAACTTAATATTCAAGAAAGCTATAATTTATATTCCCGGTGATTATAGCAGAGGGGAAACACCCGTTCCCATTCCGAATACGGTAGTTAAGCCCTCGAGCGCCGATGGTACTGCACTGGTAACGGTGTGGGAGAGTAGGACATTGCTGGGATTTTTGTTGTAAAAGAGGGGAAATTGGGTTAGACCTTGATTACGGAGTTCACTCGACAAGATAGATTAATTATGTTATTATAGGAGACAGGGAAGATATTTGGGGTAAGGTTAACTGCGGTAAATAAAGCGGTTATACGAATAAGTGAACAAATGAAGCAGAAAGAAGTGCACCGTCAAGCATTAAGTTTCGGATAACAAATGCCGATACCTTTTGTAAAGAAGCAACCCATTTACAGCTATCAACAACACTCGGGTAAAATAAAACGTCTTTACCCGAAGGTTAATGATTGATGGTGCAGAAGGGATTAAAAGGAAAGTGGAAGGTATCGTGAATTCTGTAATCAAGGTCTGGCCCCAGTCTCTCCCTAACCCCCTTTTTTAAGGGGAAATACATACCCATAAAAGCAAATGGAATGAACCACTACATTTGATATTTCATTTCAAATGTTCAAAGGAGTGAATTTCTGAGGGAAGAAAAACACTTTTTTCGACAACAATTTCTATTCCTTCGCTTCCGATTTTTGGCAGACCCACTCTGATACTATATTATCATAATAAGTCAGTACATACGGTCCATTTTTTACTGCCTGATACATATTCCATTCTAACTCTGTGATTATTCCCTGGTTTAAAACTACCATAGAGTATTTGCCTTTAGAAATATTGTAAAAAATCGTATCCAGTTTTATTAATCCTTTATCCTGTAGGTGGGATAGGAGAAACCAGTCAAAACCCACAATGTCGCCAGTGTGAATTGCGATAGTCTCATGTGTAATGAGCTTTTTCCCCGGAATACTTTTATACTTTTTTACATAAGAAAATATATCTTTTATCTCTCGGTTATTTTCTACCACTACCTTTAGTCCACCACCTGAAATACCGTTATTAATCATAATAGTTAATACCTGAGCAGATAAAAACAATAATATAAGAAAAGCACCGATTGATTTTTTGTGTCGGAAATACCCAGTCCAATAGCAACGATTAATACCAAGAGTATCGTCATTTCGCTGAAGTAGTTCGTTGACGCACCATGTTTACCGGCAGAATAAAAAGTCCAAATAAGGCATATGCTAAAATAAAATAATAAAAAATTATACCTGCCATTTCTGTAAAGGAGAAAAAGTGAAGGAATAAAAGCAAGAAGAAGTCCCCATGTATATTTAAATATCACTTGTCCATGAGAAGTAAAAAACATTTTAATCGGGTGAATCTCATTGACTGCCATTGATATCATTGTATTGTTAAAATAATTTTTACCCGATATCAAATACATTATTAGAAAAAAAACAATAAGAAGACCGCCAAGAACTACAGAAAACATAACTACATTTTTCTTGTCTTTCTTATAAAGTAGAAAGATAAATACAGATAATGGAGCAGTAATAAAGGGCTGTTTAATGAGAAAAGCTATGAAAAATAGGACAGCCGAAATAATTAAATTATATTTATACTTTGAAAGGAATACAGTTACTCCCGCAAATGTAAAAAGCAATCCAGGTGATTCAGGCCGTAATCTAAAA
>JASEHU010000339.1 GCA_030018635.1 bacterium | reverse complement strand
ACAATAATTCGTGATGAGCCATAAAAATCTACCCATATTTACAATCCGCACTCCTCCTCAATTTTCCACTTGCAATCCTGAAAAAATTATGATATAATAATAGCCAATGACAATAAAAAAGGTTGTATTGTTAATTTTTATTATTAGTGTGTTAATCTCCTTGCTTTTCTATCTTAAAGCTCCCAAAATTCCAAAGGTAAAGATAATCACACCGGTTATAAGTAAAATAGAGTCTTCTATCTTGACTACCGGCATAGTAGAGGCACAACAGGAGACAACAATTTGTGCTAAAGCTAAGGGGGTGGTTGATAAGGTATTGGTAGAGGAAAAGGCAAGGGTTGAAGCAGGGCAAGAACTTATTTCCTTTGACAGGGAAGATGCCTTACAACGGATTGAGGAGACTCAAATCAAATTAAAGGAGGCAAAGAATACACTTGCCCGGGCAGAAAGTTTATTGGTAGAAACTACAGGACTTTATGGCCGGCAAGAGGTCAAAGAAGAAGAACTTGAAATTACTAAAACTGCGTATAAAGAGGCATTATTAAATAAAAATAGCCTTCAGGAAGAATTGAAATCGGCCAAGGAACACCTCAATAATTTAGTTTATTTAGCCCCTCAATCAGGCGTGGTCATAGAAAAGAATGTTCTGCCAAAACAGTATGTCCTGTCTAATGAAGTATTGCTAAAGATAGCCACTCTGGATAAATTACAGGTCTGTGTCCGTTTATCAAGCACGGATACAAAGAATATTAAATCAGGACAACAAGCCCATATCCTTGCTGAAAATTCAAATAAAGAGTTGTCCGGATATGTGAGAGATATTCAACCCGAGGAGGAAATGCAAGACTCTACAACTTATAAAATTATAATCGAATTAGCCCCAGCTAAAAAATTACCTGAAATAGGAGAACGGGTAGAGGTAAAGATAATATTTAATTCTAAGAAGAATGTGCTACTATTAGACTCAAAGGCAATATTTAAAGAAGGACATCAGAATTTCGTCTATCTTTATAAAGATGGAATAGTCATTAAACGGGTTGTGCGGATAGGAATAAGTAACCCAGGGCAAACTGAAATAATCTTTGGAATATTACCGGCAGATAAAATAATTCTGCCCGGAAACCTTAAATTAGAAGATAAGATGAAAGTGAAAAACTAAAAGTAACCGATGGAATCAGATCTCGAATTGAAAATATAACCATTTCTTCATATCTTTTGAGTTTTCAAACAGTTAAAGGGTGTTTTGTATTTATGACTGGGGGGAAGCTCCGTTAAAAGATGAGTTGGGGGCGACTAAAAAAGGTAAGGTTGGAGTAATTAAGTAGAGTTAGTTAGTGCCCAGTCAGTTAAAGACAAATCACTTAAATTTTAATGGCATCGATAAGCCTTAATGGATTGTTTTTACAAATCCAGCTTTCCTTAATGGTAATCGCTCCTTGTGGACAAAACTCCTGACAACAGAAACAGCGAATGCACTTAATGAAATCAATACTCAATCTTCTTTCATCTGTACTAATTGCCGTTGCAGGACAATGGTTAAGGCAGATATGGCAAAGATTACATTTACTTGAGTCTATGTGCGGTTTAGGGATAAGATTGTGTTTTAAGGTTGTGCGGATGACTTTAGGAATATAAAATCCCCAGGCATTATCCTCTTTTAATGCCGGCGGTAGTTGAAATTTATTAATTGTCAGATGACTTATTTTCTCACCAACAACATCTATTTCACCCAATGAGATTTTTCCTAAATTTCTTCCTTCTGCGGCTTTAATGGTGTAAAGGTTTTGACTATCCAGATTAAGGATATGGCTGATGACGGTGTCGATTGATAAACAATCAATCCCGGCGATAATTACCCCAATTCCCCGCGGTGTCCCACTTCCAGGACCATTTCCTTCCATGCCGATAACCCCATCGACAATGGTCAAACCAGGTTGAATAAGACTGTATAATTCTAAAAGCATCGTTGCAAAAAAATCCTTATTGATACCGGCTTTAAGATGCCATTGTATCCGCTCATGCTTTGATAGACATCCAAAGAGGTTTTTTACGGCTAAGGTAAGAAGCATATGTCCATGGGTTTTTATCTTTGGTAGATTAATAACCAAATCAGCCTCAAGGACTTCCTCAGCAATCTTAAATTCACGGAAGGTATAATCTTTTGGTGTTTGTGATAAAACATATCGGCTGAAATCGGGTAGAAACATATCCGCATCATTAATAAATTCACCCAGCCCTGATTTCTGGACTATCTTTGTCAAACTATGTATGCCTGGATTATCACCGATGCGAAGAATACCCCCCTGTTCAATCACCAGATCTATGACGGCCTTGATGATAGAGGGATGGGTATTAACTGCCTTATCCGGTGGTTTATCGGATAAAAGATTGGGCTTGAGCAATACCCGCATACCTTTTTTAACAAATCTACCCATTCCACCAATAAGATTGACCGCTTCTCTTATTGCCTTAGCTACCTCTGTAGGTTGATAAGCAGAACATCTAATTACCGAAATCTCGGACATACTAATTTCCTTTGTAAGTAAGTGAAAAACGAAAAGTGAAAAGTGAACAATTGAAAGATAGAAACTATCTACTGGTTCATAACATTTGATATTGTGGGTGCTCCAGTAGTCAGAATTCAGGAG
>JASEHU010000338.1 GCA_030018635.1 bacterium | reverse complement strand
TCCATATCCCCCTTCTTACACATGAAAAAGGTTACCCACTTTTATTACACGCACCCTTTGGATAACAAAGTAAGATTGGTTAAAGTGTTACATTTTTTGATAGATTCCATAGATAGTCGTTCCCACAGGTAAAGGAATATGATATTTTATCAATCGGTTTTCAATTTTCAATAACGAATAAAGTATATTATTCACAAATATTGGTAACTTCATAAAATGTATCTTCGGATTATTAATTTCTTTGCGATTCATAATTCTCTGGACAGCTACCGGTAAAAACAACGAAAATACCCAATATCCTAATTCTACACATCTAAAATTCAACAGTCGGTTTTTAATGGTTCTTTTATTATATCGTCTAAAGTGTTTAAGTGCCCTGTCATGTGAACTATACAGAAAATTAAATGCAGGAACAGTAAATATAAAAAATCCATCTGGATTAAGCACACGGTAAATTTCATTAATGGCTAACTTGTCATCTTCAATGTGTTCTAATACATCAAAGGCTAATACCAAATCAAAAAAATCATCAGGATAAGATATATGACAGGCGTCGCATACCTTCTTCTCAAAAACAAATTCCTGCGGAATTACGCTCAGGGCATCAAAATCTATGTCTATTACATATATTTCTCCCCATCGATTAACGATTGGTAAATCATCCCCTGTGCCGACACCCAAATTTAATATCTTTAATCTTCTTTTGCTTTTTAATTTGTCTATCAAGATATTTATAAGTTGAATCTTGGCCTTATGCCAAAAAAAATCATTTGTTGCTCCAACTTGATAATCTCTATAATCCATAATGATTACCTTGAAATAAATATTTTCTCACTAATGTAATATAATCAAAAAAAGAATTAATATACGCTGAGATAGAGCGTTTTGTCCCGGAAACATTTCTCCATTCCTTTACTGGAATCTCGAACAACCAATCACTTTTGTCTTGCAAAAAAGTAAGACGCAATAAACGAATAATAAGTTCCACATCAAATATCCATCTTGAAGAAAAAGGTTTTTGAACTATGGGACTAACCAATTCACTCTTGAAAAGTTTTGCACCACATTGTGTATCGTAAACATCAAAACCAAAAGTCAAAGACATAACTGTAGCAAATAATCGTCCTACATAATGACGAAAATTTACACGCTCAATTTTCCTGCCCGCTAAATGAACCCTACTACCAATAACTGCCTGCACATCTGGATTTATTCGAAAAACATCCATAAAATCCCAGATTTCTGAGAGAGGAACAGCTAAATCAGCATCCCAAAAACCTATTATGTTATAAGTTTTTTTCTCTAATAGATAACGCATACCCGTTCGTATGGCTTCCCCTTTTCCTTTGTTTTCACTCAACGACAAACATAAGGCTCTGGATGGATTAGCCTCACAAATCTTTTGGATAATTTTTAGTGTATCATCAGTACTACCATCATTTACGAATAAGAATGTCAAATCAGAATGTTTTGACAATTCATTGATAAAATCGTCTACCCGTAATCGTCGCTCTTCATTATAGCAAGGAATTACTACTCCAATGTTAATCGATAATAACACACACCTGCCTCCCCTAAAATTTTAATGTGGCTGACATACGGTGGGAATAATCAAGGTCATATTCCTTGATACGATAGAAGGCATAATCTAATTCCCAATTTAAAAGAAGGAATCCCGCACCATAAGTCAAATCTCCATCATCACTACCCAACCGAAATAGAACATTTCGTGTAATTGCGTATTCTCCTCCAAAATGGAATTGGTATGAGTTTTCTTCCTTATTTACCTCTTTTTTCTTCTCCATATCAACTGCCAATGCTACCCGACCATTATAGACCTTTGTAGCTACACCCATTCTTGAGGTAGCCGGGACAGACTCATCTTTAAGGTCGGTAAATAGATTACGAAACATCACTCCCAAGGAAAATGTCTGAAAAGGTAATTTTTCAAATGCGATATTATGACCCCTGTAAAGTAACCCTAAATCATAACCAAACCCACCTCCACCACCTATCTCTGAATCCAACCGTAATCGTTTAACATTTACTCCCAGGGACATATCAGAGGTAAGTCTACGGGCAAGGGATAAGACAAAGGTATTCTCCGACATATCGGATTTTTTGTATGTGGCTCCCCTACCCTCTTCTAATTCTGCCCTTTGATGAATCCAGCTGATACCTAAGGCACCCGTTTGACTCATAGGAACGGCAAGAGATGAAAAATCAATACTTGCCTCACCAATACTAAATGGGCTCACATGCATAAAAGCCGCCTCAAATGTCCTGAGTTGGGTTAATCCGGCTGGATTCCAATAGACCGCATTGACATCATCGACCATGGCCACAAATGCTCCACCCATACCTTGTGGTCTGGCACCGAGTTGTAAGTCTATTGGTAGGCTAAAACTTTCAGTAGCATACCCTAAAATAATGAACAAAATCAAGACTATCTTTATGACTATACACATTTTACCTCACCTCTTTCTAATTTTCTAAACTAAACTTTTGCGTTTTTTTATAACAAAACAAATAGACAATATAGACAATTAAAATATTAGGCTCATCACGAATTATTGTGGATAAAGCAAAAAAACTTATTGAAAATTGCAAATTTAGCATTTATAATTTTAAATTTACAGAGAATTACCTCT
>JASEHU010000337.1 GCA_030018635.1 bacterium | reverse complement strand
AGACTAAAGACTATAGACTAAAGACTATAGACTAAAGACTATAGACTAAAGACTAAAAAAGACTAAAGAGGAGGTAAAATAAATGCCAAGTTTTGTTATTGCAGAAAAGTGTGATGGTTGCAAAGGGCAAGATAAGACTGCATGTCAGTATATTTGCCCAAATGACTTATTAAGATTGAATGAGGAAAAAACCAAGGCATTCAATCAAGAAACAGACCAATGCTGGGAATGTTATTCATGTGTCAAGATATGTCCACAACAGGCTATCGAGATCAGGGCTTATGCGGATATTGTGCCGATGGGAGGAAAAATCATTCCTCTAAGAGGGACAGATTCGATTATGTGGACAGTCCAATTTAGAAATGGAAACATCAAAAGATTCAAATTCCCAATTCGGACTACACCTGAGGGGTCTATTAAACCTTATGAAGGTAAACCAGAACCAACTGAGGCTGATATTAAGACTTCGAACTTATTTACGGAAATAGGAAAGACACTTCCTGTTCCTGCAAAATAAAATAACGGTTTGGAAATAGCGTAGAATAAAAGGAGGTAAAAAAATGTCTGTACAAACTCAAGATACTTCGCATTTTTGTAAAGCCCCACAGATTCAAGAAATAAAGACAGATTTATTGATTATTGGGGGCGGCATGGCAGCCTGTGGAGCGGCTTATGAAGCCAGAAAATGGGCACCGGCAAATATGAAGATTACATTGGTGGACAAAGCAGCTATGGAAAGAAGTGGTGCTGTAGCCCAGGGTCTTTCGGCTATCAATACCTACCTGGGTGAAAATACACCTGAGGATTATGTGAAAATGGTTTCCAACGATTTGATGGGTATTGTGCGTGATGACCTGATTTATGATGTTGGAAGACATGTCGATGATACAGTCCATAGATTTGAGGAATGGGGTCTGCCAATCTGGAAGGACCATAGCACTGAAGGTGTTCCATTAGAAAAGGGTGGCAAACCTGTCCGAACAGGTAAATGGCAGATAATGATTAATGGTGAGTCCTATAAAACCATCGTGGCTGAGGCGGCTAAGGCAGCTATTGGTATGGACAATATCTATGAGCGGGTGTTTATTGTTAAACTCATCCTTGATGAGAAGGAAGAAAATCGTATAGCTGGAGCAATAGGATTTAGCACAAGAGAAAATAAGATATACATCTTTAGAGCCAATGCGGTTATTATGGCCTGCGGTGGTGCGGTAAATATCTTTAGACCAAGACAATCAACCGCAGAAGGTATGGGTAGGGCCTGGTATCCTATTTGGAATGCCGGCTCGACATACACTATGGCCGCTCAAGTAGGGGCAGAATTAACTATGATGGAAAACCGATTTGTCCCGGCCAGGTTCAAAGATGGAGCAGGACCGGTGGGTGCCTGGTTCTTACTATTTAAGGCCAAGGCAATGAATGCCCTGGGTGAAGATTACGGTGTGAGAAATAAAGACCTTCTTCAGGCATATCTTCCCTATGGTAATTCTAAGGTTACTCCAACTTGCTTACGAAACCATCAACAACTTAAAGAGATGAGAGAAGGTAGAGGTCCTATTTATATGGATACACCTACGGCTATGAAAAATCTCTTTGAATCCTATGGTAACGACAAGAAAAAGTGCAAAGAACTCGAATCAGAGGCATGGGAAGACTTCTTAGATATGTGTATTGGTCAGGCAGGATTCTGGGCAGGTATGAATATTGCCCCTGAGGAAACGAGGTCTGAACTTGTTCCAACAGAACCATATCTACTTGGTTCACATTCCGGTTGTTGCGGAATTTGGGTTAGCGGTCCTGAGGATATTGCCCCGGCAGAATGGCAGTGGGGATACAATAGAATGACTACGGTTAAAGGATTATTCACTGCTGGTGATGGCGTGGGTGCATCCGGACATAAATTCTCATCCGGCTCCCATGCTGAGGGAAGGATTGCGGCTAAGAATGCCATCAGATTTGCCCTTGACAATAAAGATTTCGCCTCTACGATTACAAAAGATCCTAAGACATTAGCCGATGAAATATATTTGCCCTTTATCAATTATGAGAATAATAAAGGGTATTCAACGGACCCGGAGGTCAATCCAAATTACATCAAGCCCAAGATGTTGATGTTTCGACTCAACAAACTTATGGATGAGTACGGCGGCGGCTGTGGAACAACCTATGTTACTAATAAACACATGCTGGAAACTGCATTTAGTTTGCTTGATATGCTCAAAGAGGATGCTCAGAAGATGGCGGCTAAAGACCTGCATGAGTTACTTAGATGCTGGGAGAATTATCATCGTATCTGGACAGCAGAGATACATCTGCGTCATATCTACTTCCGCGAGGAGTCAAGATACCCAGGATTTTATTACCGGGCTGATTATGATTTAATCGATGATGCCAACTGGAAATGCTTTGTCAATTCCAAGTATGACTCAAAGGCAAATCAATGGTCAGTCTTCAAGAAGGCTCATAAGGATTTGGTTCCAAAGTAAACGATTTTGAAATAAGCGATTCCGAAGTAAGCCTTTTTGCAGGGGTGAGGGATTTATCCCTTACCCCTGCTTGTTTTTTGGTAAGCTTTCAGTAATCAGGTAGCAGGTAACACCAGGAAAATCGGTGGTGTCCGTGAATAGCTAACTTGTGTAAAACAAGAGGATAAATTCATTT
>JASEHU010000336.1 GCA_030018635.1 bacterium | reverse complement strand
GTTGTATTTTTAGGAGCAAGGGACAACCCCCTAACCCCCTTTTTTAAGGGGGAATTACCGCCAAAAACAAATGGAATGAACCACTAATCTTAAATACCCATAATCCGTTAATGATTAATTTTAACTACTCCTAACTATAGTAGCACTATTAAATATTCGTGGTATAATAGGGGTAAAAGAGCAACATGCTTGCTTTTTTACCCCTATTTTTTTATTAATAACGGATATGATTGGATAAGCCAAGGAAAAATCAAAGAAGGAGGTGAGGGATGAAAAAATTAGGCTTTGGTAAGGACTTACTTAAAGTCCAATTCGATTCTATGAGGAGGAGGATAAAACAATGAATAGGTTAGGAAAATATAAGGATGAACAGGTTAAATTTGTAATCCTTCACGGGAAAAGGATAGACATAACACTGACAATTAGTAATTTTCCCAAATGGAAGTTAAAGCAAATGATGGTTTTCCCTTTTGCAGAGGACTGGCCAGGAGGACCGGTGAATGTCGCAACTCCATTAGAAAGAGAAGAAGATGGAATAAAAAAAGGTTCTCCAATGAATTTAAGCGAAAGATTTCCTTAATGTATCATGTGTCCCAGGAAGAGTTCGAAAGACTTGTTAGAGAAAGGGCACTTGAAGAAATTAATTGCTATACAATGCACATGAATTAAAGGTTCTAAGAAGTAAGAGATTGAGTCTTACTTTCCATTTCTCATTTAAGACCGAAAGGAGGTGAAAGGAAATGAAAAAGATAAGAACAATGCTTAACTGGGGTTCACCATTACCTTTATTGATAGCAGAGATACTCGTCCATATTATTAATGCGGTGATGATGGGAATGCTGTTAATTACTTACTACATTGCTTATAGAAATGAAGTCTACCAATTATTGCTTTGGACACCGGTGGTTACTATGTTTATTATTCTTCAGTACACATACTTAGTTGACCGGTTAAAGAACTAACATCCTATTTCCCGCAGATTAATTAATGTTGAAAAAGGGTTCGAGGATTCAAGGATTCGAGGGTTCAAGCGTTTGTTTTCCCATTACTTGAATCCTCGACCTCTTGCCCTCCTGAATCCTGTTCAAGTAATTTTGGCTCGCAATGACTAATCTAACCCAAAGGGTCTGGAAAATCGGAATATTAGGAGATGAGAAAAGTAATCGCTCAGTGAACGGTGGGAAGATTAACCACAGAGGTCACAGAGAAATTCACAGAGGACACAAAGAAAGAAAATTAAAAGAACTTTGTGAACTCTGTGCGACCTCTGTGCACTCTGTGTTAAAAAATCTATCTATGTTTGCCCCACTGACAACTGAGGCAGAACATCTTTCCCCCGTTCACTGAGCGGTTACTGAAAAAAGTAATGCCTCAGTTATCAGTTGTGAAGTAGGTTAGTTATCAATAGGTTCAAGGTGCAAAGGTTAAGGTTAAGGTTGAGATTGAGGAGCAAACCCCTTAACCTTAACCTTGAGCCTTGAACCTTTTTCAACTGATAACTGATGGGTTACTGAAAAAAACAAATTTTTGTTGACATAGACTAAAAAATCTGGTAAAATTTATAAGTAGATGAGAAAAACGGATATGATGCGGGTAGGAATGTATTATAGCAATAGTGATGTCCGGGTAGAGGAAATGCCTATACCTCAAATTGGGCCGGGCGAATTATTGGTACGGGTAGAGGCCTGCGGGATATGCGGTAGCGATTGTATGGAATGGTATCGGATTAATAAGGTGCCTTTGGTACTGGGACATGAGATTGGGGGTGAGATTGTTGAGGTTGGGCAGGGAGTAAGACAATACAAAGCAGGAGACCGAATCTCTGCCTCACACCATGTCCCCTGTAACACCTGTCATTATTGCCTTGCGGGACATCAGACGGTTTGCGATACACTCCGTCAGACGCATTTTGACCCAGGTGGTTTTGCCGAGTATCTACGATTACCGGCTATCAATGTTGACCGTGGGGTATATTTATTACCCGATGAAGTATCCTTTGAAGAGGCGACCTTCATCGAACCATTGGCCTGTGTGTTAAGAGGACAAAGGCTGGCCCGTATTCAACTAGGCCTAAGCGTCCTTGTTATGGGAAGTGGTATGGCCGGGTTATTACATATCCATCTGGCACGGGTAACCGGTGCTACCCCTATTATTGCCACAGATATCGTTGACTATCGTCTAATGCAGGCGCTTCAATTTGGAGCGGACTGGACCTTCTCTGCCAACGAGGACATCCCAACTCGCCTACAAGAGATAAATGATGGTAAATTGGTAGATGTGGTGATAATATGTACCGGTGTAACTACGGCTTTTGCCCAGGCATTACAATCGGTTAAACGGGGTGGGACGGTGCTATTCTTTGCCCCAATAAATCAAGGGGTGACTATGCCCTTCTCCGTTAATGATATTTTTTGGCGTAATGAAATAACCCTGATAAGTTCTTACGCGGGTGATAGGGCAGACCATGTATGGGCACTTGAGCTAATTCGTAGTCACAGAGTAGCGGTGAAGGAGATGATTACTCACCGTTTACCGTTAGCTCAGGCACAATCAGGATTTCAACTCGTGGCTTGTGCCAAAGAATCCATGAAGGTAATTATTGAACCACAAAGGTAGTGGGTCATTCCATTTGATATTGGGGGTATCTATGATAGAATCCAGGAG
>JASEHU010000335.1 GCA_030018635.1 bacterium | reverse complement strand
CACAATAATTCGTGATGAGCCATAAAAATCTACCCATATTTACAATCCGCACTCTGCAAGCAAAATTACATTGACTTTTTAAATAAAGGTATGCTATACTAAAAACATAATGAAGCCACAAAAGCCATCAAAATCTTCAAACCTGGCTGTGCAACGGCAGACAGGTAAAATTGATAAATATTGCGATTGGTTAATCATAGGGATTTTATTTCTAATGATTTTAACTATTGCCCTTATCTTCGATGCTCGGACAACCAGTTTTGACTTAACCAAAGTAACCGCTATGCGGATTTTAACCCTTATTATTATTGGTGTTTGGCTCTTAAAACTTACCTTCGCCAAAAAGACTCAATTTATAAGAACCCCTCTTGATTTACCAATACTTATTTTCCTGATTATAAATATCGCCGCTACCATGACAGGTGTCCATCCTTATATAAGTCTTGTTGGTGAATACAAAAGATACGATGGATTGATCAGCACCTTTAATTATATCCTCATATATTATATTGCTGTGAATTTTTTAAGAGAGCGTCCATATTTCAAAAGAACTATTGTAGTTATTACCATTACCGGGGTTTTATCTGCCTTGGTTGGGATATTACAATCCTATGGAATCGATTTAACTAAATGGGAATCCGGGGTAATCTCTACCTTTGGCAATCCTAATTTTATTGGTGGCTATTTAGCTATGGTATTTTTTGCCCCGCTAACATTATTTTTCTTGATTCCTAAAAATACAGCAAATTCAAAAGAGAGGAGAAAAAAGATTATCCTTATGGGGATTTGTTTAATTAGCCTTCTCTTAATCTACAAATGTTTTTCTTTACTTACACATCGTGGAGGGGCACTTGGATTGGGTGCCGGAATAATTCTATTTGGGTTTTTACTGCGTCGGCAATTTCTTAAAGTTAAACTTAGACTTGCTGTAGTTTTTGTGGTCATAGGTATGGCTACGGTCATATTTCTTCTAATGGGAAAGTCTGGTTTAGTCCAGAAGTTTGCTACAACAGTCAAGGTGGAAAAAGAAAAAGGAAAGGCTATTCCTACTCTGGAATTTACCTCTACCGCAGAAACAAGGGTCTACATCTGGCAGACAGGACTTGAGATTATAAAAAGGCATCCTTTATTAGGGGTAGGACCGGATGCCTTACGGTTTGTTTCTACCCAACATGAAAAACTTGAATTCATTCGGTTAGAAGGAGGAAGAAATTGCCTGATTGACAAGGCTCATAATGAAATCATCGATATAGCTACAACTCGCGGTCTGTTAGGATTAGGGGCCTACATCTGGATTATAATTTTATTGTTTAAATTTGCCCATCAATCCTTCCCATCAATCAAAGAAGAAAACAAGATTTTGTTAATTGGGGTATTGTCTGCTATAATCTCTTACCTTGTCCAAAATCAGGTAGGTTTTGGAATCATTGCCACATCTTCTTTGTTTTGGTTATTGCTGGGTATGGCTATATCTGTAGCTATGCCTAAATATCAGAATACCAAACCCATTAGCCTTCCTGTTATTCCTCGTCTGGCCATTTGTCTGCCTTTAATGATTTTGATTTACTATGGAGTTTTATTTTCCTGCCGACCATACAAGGCGGATATTTATTATAAAAATGGATTGGCGATGAAGAGTCAAGGTAATATTGACCAGGCTATTGCCAGCTATGAAAAGGCATTAGAGTATAATCCTGGTGAGGAATTTTATTATGGTGAGGTTTTAGATGCCTATAATATTAAATCTAATCAAACACAGGATATGGCCTGGTTAGATAAACTTATTGCCAAAGGGGAAGAGGCGGTGAAATGTAATCCGCTCCACCCATATTATTATAATCTCTTAAGTTCTTCTTATGGGGAAAAATATGTGAGAACAGGAGATAATGCCTGGGCTAATAAATCAATTGAGGCTTCTAAAAAGGCTCTTATTTATAAGCCTTTATTTGCCGACCCATACAATAATATCGCGGCTATTTATGTTCGGCAGGGAAAATATGAGGAAGCAATTAAAGAAATGGAACAGGCATCTACCCTGTTCCCTGACGACCCTAATTATCTACGAATTTTAGGGGAGTTATATCAAGTTACAGGGAAAATAGATACATCAATAGAGCTTTTGAAAAAGGCTATTGTCTACAACCCTAAAAATGCGGATTTGTATGGCAAACTTGGTAAAATTTACTTTGACCAAAAAAGATATAAAGAGGCAGAAATCCAATTTAAAAAGGCAATTTCGTTAGATTCGAATAATATCTTTGCTCGTAACAACTTAGGTACGATTTATATTAATCAACAAAAATTTAAGCAAGCCAGACAAGAATTTGAGACAGTTTTAAAGGTAGAACCAGGGAATAGTTATGCCCACGGAATGTTGACAATGATTGGAGGAATTTAAAAAATTGCGACCTGTACAATCGAAATATCCGCAGATTACGCAGATTTCACAGATTAAAGACAAAACGCTTATATTCCCGTCTTTCTGCTCCTCTTGCTTTAAAAGCCTGTTACCTTGAGATAGTTAGTGACTGTAACAAAATAAAGTTTACTTTAATTGTCAATTGTGAATTGTCAATGGTTAATTATAAATTATCAATTCACAATTCAAAAGTAGTAGTTCATAACATTTGATATTGTGGGTGCTCCAGTAGTCAGAATTCAGGAGTCAGGA
>JASEHU010000334.1 GCA_030018635.1 bacterium | reverse complement strand
TTTAATGAAAGGTGGTATTTTACTGGGTTTCTACAAAATTTGCAAAAGTTCAGTACTTACCCTTTTATTAATAAAAAGACTAATAATCCTATTGATAATATACTCACAATAATAATAGTACTTAATATCATTATTCTTTTGCGTCTTTTTTGATTATCTGCAATATTCTCAAGGGTAATTATCTTTGATATACATCCCAAAGAAGGTATGGCTAAAACAGTCTCGGCATCTTCTAATCCTCTGAAAGAATGGTCTGTATATTCGCCTAAAAAAACACATCCAAATCCTAAAATAGAACCAATCATAAATCCTAAAAAGGCAATCATTGATTTATTGGGTTTGATTGGAAATAAAGGTATTCTCGGTGGGTCAACAACCCTGAATCGAGTTCCTCTTTCTGCCTTTTCTAATCTTTGAGAGATATTAGCTGTTTCCAATCGATTTAATAACATAGCATAGAGACTTTCATTTACGCCCATATCGCGGGTAAGGCGGGTAAATTCTTCTTCTTGAGCCGGAACACTTTTTGCCCGCTGTTCATATTGAGCACTTAACATTTGCAGTTCTTTTTGTCTGGCACTTAGCGAATCAATTAATGCCTCTGTATCGCGGAATTTTGACTCTATCTCTTGATATACGGGGTTACTCTCTGTCCTTTCAGTACTTATAGGTGATTCTGATTCTTGTTGAATACGGGCTTCCATTTTCTCAATATTATTTTTTAAGGTTATTATCCATGGATGTTCATCTGTACATTTTTTTGCCTTAAGTTCTACTAATTGAGTTTGAAGTTCTATCAACTTAGCATTTAGCTGTTGGATAACAGGATTTGTCTCGATTGTTTTAGAAACACTGATTTTTTCTTGCTCATTTAATTGTTTCTGGAGCATCTGTTTAGTTTTTTGTGCCTCCTGAAGGTCAAGTTTAATTTGTAATAAGGCATCTTGAAGATTCATAGCCTTACCTAAACTTGAACCTACACTTCCGGGCAGATCTAATAAATTTTTTTCTTTGAATACCTTTAAAGATGCTTCTGTTTTCTCCAGTTCTTCTTTATAAAGCTCAACTTGCTTTTTGATAAAATTAATAGCTGAGGCAGCTTCCTCTTCTTGACTTGATAAACTTTCTTCGACAAAGGTTTTAGTTATGCACTCCACTACTGATTTAGCAACTATGGGAGATTGATCTTCAAAAGAGATTTGAATAAGAGTAGAAGCTATCGCCTCTACCTTAATTCTTTTCCGAAGAGAAATAAGAAGAAGTTCAAATTGTTTCCTACCTTCAATATTATTAGTTAATTTTGTCTCTTGGGCTATCTCTGCCAACCTGGAAAAACTTAATATCTGTTCTTTTAAAACATCCAATCGTTGTTGTAAGGAAGGAGCAACCGCCATCTCTTTAACTAAAGGGGTTAGAAGTTGCTTCTCTTCTACTAACACCAACGCCGTAGAACGATATATCTTTGGCAAGAAAAAAGAACCTATGGCGGCAATTAGAAAAACAGTAATAAAAGGTAGAATAAAAAGCCATTTGCGACGAAATATTATCTGGAGATAATCACTAATATTAAATTGGGTTAGTTTGTATATATCCATTTCTATATTCCCTACAGCCATTCTCATTATGGCAGAAATTGTGTAAAATGTGGAGATTAGGTGGAGATAAAGTGGAGATCAGGTAGAGATTTATTGTTTTCTTTACCAATCTCCACCTAATCTCCACTTTATCTCCACCTAATCTCCACTTCTCCTTTGAAATGAAGAAGAATCCTATTTATTAAATTCTTCCTACTAATCCGAAAAAGACAAGAATTTTACTAAGCGGCGATGTAAGTTTATCTAAGACATTACCTATTTTAGTAGGTATATTAGAAGGAATATAAACTATATCTCCTGCGCGTAAATCGATATCTTCTTTCAAGTTTCCTTTATTTAATACCGCATCTAAATTTACTATTTTAACTATTGGTTTAGTAGTTTGAGGTGTAATTATCCGCACCCTTCGCAGTGCGGCTGATGAAGTCGGCAGTCCTGCTTTAACTATCGATTTTTTCAAAGATATAACACCTCCGCCAATAGAATATTCCCCCGGTCTATTTACTTCCCCTAATATATAAATTTTTTTACTATTATATCCTATGATAGTAACTGAGATGTTAGGATTCATTATGTAGCGGGATAATCCTTCAGTTAATACCTCTTCTAACTCTTCTTCTGTTAATCCCTCAGCCATTACATCTCCTAACAGAAGAAATGGTATATTTCCAGCCGGGTCAACGGTTATCTCACCACTTAATTCTGGATGCTCCCAGACAAAGATTTTTACTACATCCCCAGGACCTAAAAAGTAAGAGACCTTATCTTTTGACCAACCCTCTATCGGGATATTCAATAAAAATAAT
Organism: bacterium; assembly: GCA_030018635.1. Taxonomy (GTDB): domain Bacteria; phylum UBA9089; class CG2-30-40-21; order CG2-30-40-21; family SBAY01; genus SBAY01. The sequence continues at coordinate 271 of JASEHU010000334.1, read as the reverse complement.
ACGCTCATTGGCCAGATAATCCTTTGTCCCAACCTTCTTCGCACCAAATTCATTTTTCCCTCCATTATCGTCAACATTCAGGTATCAGGTATCAGGTAGGGAGGAAAGAAAGTCAGGAAAAACTTTTTTCGTAACTTCTCTTTTCTTCCTACCTGATACCTTACTCATAACTATACCATAATTTATTCATTTTGTCAAGATATAAAAAACTTTTTTCGTAACTGCTCAGTGAACGGTGGGGTAGAGATTGGTAGAGATGGGTGGAGATTAG
>JASEHU010000333.1 GCA_030018635.1 bacterium | reverse complement strand
ATCCTTGTTATCATCTCCATAAGCCTCTACAACAAGTGTATTTCCATTTTCTATCCGAATAGCTTCACAAGGATATCCATTCAAAGAGCCTATTCCCCAGGTAATCTCTCCACCAAATGGAAGAGTAGGTTCAACTTCAATCACTCGCTTATTATCCGTATCCGTAATTAACACATTCCCGCAGGGTGTCCAATTAGCATCTCGTGGGTCGTTTAAACTGCTTACCTGGGTTGGACTACCAGGGTCGTAACCATACCGCCAGGTGACCATTGGGGGGTGATTATATTGTCGTTCAACCACCATTACGCTATCCTTGCCAATGTTACTTCTACAGGTAATCAGATAAGTTGGTGTCCCCATTCCCGGTCGCTTCTCTGCCTCCCAGAAGAGATAGTCCCCGGTGCCACCAATACTTATGGCTGAAATCTCCCTACGAAGACTCCCACCGGGATATGTCACCTCCATTACTTTATTGACGCCGAAGTCTGTAATCAACAAAGTAGATGTTGGAGTACCACTGTAATCAGTGCACAGCTTTATATCAACCGGATATTGAAGCCCGGTTGAGTATGACCAGATAATCTGCCTGGTATCGGATGTTACCTCGATTACCCGACCGTTATAGGTATCGGCGATGAGGATATTTCCATTGGTCAGTGGAATCGCCTCATTTGGGTAGTTGAGTATCCCGGCACCACCATATTCCCACTCAACAGCATTCGTAGCCGGGTTTATTTCAAACACTCTGTGATTTGGATTATCCACGACGAGCACCTTCGCACCTGGTATTGCGTGTGTAATCGCAGGAATGGCAATTATCAACCCTATCGTCATCAACCCTATTAGCCACTGAAATCCATTTTGCATTTTGCATTTTGCATTTTGCATTTTTTCTTACCTCCTTTTGATTTTGTAACTGGTTAAATGATAACTGGTTAAATAGTTACCACTTACCGTGAAAGCAGTGGCAAACCACGCTTTCCATAAACTAACATTTTTTGACTATAATCTATCACCTCCTTATTTGATTTTGGAGTCCTCAATTGGAGTCCTCAATTGGAGTCCTCAATTTATTGAGGGGAATACCCAAATAAATTTGGGACTCCAGTACTTTAATCAGGTAGAAAATATCTGCTCTACCTGTGCAGGTTAAAAAGAGTTTTATTTTTTAGTAACCGAATTAAACGAATTTATCGAATTTTTTTATTATTCGTTTTATTCGTTAAATTCGATTACTAACTCCGTGAATATCCGTGTCATCCGTGAAATCCGTGTACTAAAAACTTTTATATCCATATCCCTTCTTCTCTAACAGTTACTCCAAATGGAGATTTTTTAATTATTGAACTCTCCCATGTATCAATATCATATCTTATGGTTGAGATAAGTACATTATATTTTAAATTCTCTTGAGCCGCTATCTCTGAAATAGCCTTTTTTATTCCCCATGATAGACTACTAAGAACTATTAAAATGTCTATGTCTGAATACATTCTTCTATCTTTTCTTGCATAAGAACCAAATAATATAATTTCTTTAATTAGTGCACCAAATCTTTGTCTTAAAAGTTGTGCAAATTCTAAAATAGCTTTTTTCTCTTCATGTGTAAGATAAGAAGGAAGAGTTTTATTTTTCCCTTTATTCTCTTTAATATTTTTTATGTTTTGTTGGATAGCCATCTTTATAAATATCCTTTTCCCCTTTTTTGTACACGGATTACACTGATTGCACAGATTAACACGGATTTTTTTAGTAATCGAATTAAACGAATTTATCGAATTTTTTTATTATTCGTTTTTCATCCGCAGATTTCACAGATTACACAGATTTTTTTCTTTTTTTAATCTGTGTAATCTGTGTAATCTGCGGATTAAAACTTATCCCGAAATTTATCTTGCAATTTGATAATCTCCTGCGGATATTGTTTTCGTAACAGATTACCAAAATAGAGCCATTTAAGTCTAAGTTCTGCTGGCTTTTCCTGATATTCCTTTATGGTCTCCTTAGTTAAGTAATAGTCAAATCCAAATGTTTTATTTCTTTGCATTTTTTATCTCCAACAGGTATCTTATATCTGCTGCATCCTGACGCCTATCTGTAACTTGTTTCATCTTTATCAGGTCACCAATAGATATCGTTGGTACAGAAATATTACCTAACGAAATATAATTAACATTCTTTATCCCTTTTTTGTAATCTATTGGTGTATTTATTATTACATCAATCTCTGACATTGCCCAATCAGGATTTATTAGATTAAATGCCTTCATATTTTTATTTTTTATCCAATCATCTCTTTTTTCTTTATTAGCAAAATCCATAATATCCACAGGGACTTTTGGTTTAAATCCCCATTCTTTTAAGAGATTGAGAAACTTTGTTAAATTATCATCTTCTAAGTCAAGAATTAAATCTATATCATAAGTCATCCTTGGAATTCCATGAAGGTTAATTGCCATACCTCCTACAATAATATATTTAATTTGCTTTTTATTAAAAGCAGTAATTATCCCTAAATAATCCAGCATATTTCATTTCCTTATTTTCTTCTGATCTATCCGCAGATTTCACAGATTGCACAGATTTTTTGGAACGGTTCATCTCCATATTTTAACCGCAATTTTTCGAGCTGTGCAACCAATCTTTTTATTGGAAACCGCTAAAGCGGTTAGT
>JASEHU010000332.1 GCA_030018635.1 bacterium | reverse complement strand
TCTACATTCAATATGTCCTAAAAGCCTATCCGAAAAGTTGGAAGTCCGAACTTGGTTGATGGATTGAGAGTTTTCACACAATCTGGTATCAGTCATCAGGCAAGAATTAGGTAGAGGATATAGTTTTCTACCACCCATAATTGCTGATATCTAAAAATGCTTACGGAGGTAAAGTGGCTAAAAATTGGTATATTATTCATACTTATTCAGGATATGAAAACAAGGTAAAAACAAATCTTGAACAAAGACTTCAAGGAATGGGATTAGTAGATAAGATTTCTCAAATTGTTGTTCCAACTGAGGAAGTGACTGAGATACGCGGTGGAAAGAAAAAAAAGGTTTCAAAGAAATTCTTTCCTGGATATGTTTTGATAGAAATGGATATGTCAGATGAAACATGGCATATAGTTAAACATACGCCCGGTGTATTTGGATTTATTGGAGATAAAAACAAACCAATTCCATTAGATGAAGCAGAGGTTAAAGAAATTCTCCAGGTACCGGTCTCAGGGGTATCTAGATTAAAACCTTCTTTAAAATTTGAAAAGAATGAGCCCATAAGGGTTATTCAAGGACCTTTTACTAATTTTATCGGGACCGTCGGCGAAATAGATCCAAAACAAGGAAAATTAAAGGTGATGATGAATATTTTAGGTCGAGTAACACCGGTAGAATTAGAAGTTTATCAAGTGGAGAAGTTATAACATGGCAAAAAAGAAACGAGTTGTAAAAGAGATTAAATTACAAATACCGGGTGGAAGGGCTAATCCGGCTCCACCGGTCGGACCTGCATTAGGACAAGCAGGGGTTAATATTATGGAGTTTTGTAAGGCGTTTAATGCCCAGACAGCTAATCAGGAAGGTATTACTATCCCTGTAGTTTTGTCTGTCTATGAGGACAAGACATTTTCCTTTATTTTAAAAACACCTCCTGCCGCTGTACTTTTAATTAAAGCCGCTAATATAGAAAAGGGTTCTGGTGTTCCTAATAAGGAAAAGGTAGCAAAACTTACGATGGATAAGATAACAGAAATTGCCAGGGTAAAATTAAAGGATTTGAATGCCTATGATGTTTCTGCCGCTACTCGTCAAATTATGGGGACAGCTAAAAGTATGGGCATTGAAATAGTGTAACACTAAAATGATTTTCGATTTTGGATTTTCGATTTTGGATTTTGAATTTCTTCAATCAAAAACCGAAAATCGAAAATCCAAAATAGAGAAAGGATGATTAAAAATGGCAGCTCATGGTAAAAAATTTTTAGAGAAAAGTAAACTAGTAGATAAAGAAAAATTATATGATTTGAATGAGGCTATTGAACTTCTGAAACAAACGGCATGTGCTAAGTTTGATGAATCGGTAGAAGTAGCTGTCCGATTAGGTGTAAATCCAAAACATGCCGACCAACAAGTCCGTTCTACAGTAGCCTTGACGCATGGAACAGGTAAATCTGTGCGGATTGCTGTCTTTGCTAAAGGAGAAAAGGTAAAAGAGGCGCAAGAAAATGGGGCTGATGTAGTTGGTGGAGAAGATCTGGTAGAACAGGTAAAAAAAGGCTTTTTGGATTTTGATGTCGCTATCGCTACCCCGGATATAATGAGCCTCGTTGGTCAATTAGGGAAATTACTTGGTCCACGGGGACTTATGCCTAATCCAAAGGCAGGAACGGTAACTTTTGATATCGGCAAAACCATCAAGGAAATCAAAAGAGGAAAGATTGAGTTTAGATGTGATTCCTTTGGTATCGTTCATGCGGCTATTGGCAAGGTTTCTTTTTCAAATGACAAACTGTATGATAACTTTAAAGATGTTATCCTGGCTATTCTAAAGGCAAAACCAGCCACAGTCAAAGGACAATACATCAAAACTATTGCCCTGTGTACGACTATGGGGCCCGGGATAAAGATTGACTTAAAGGTAAGTAAGACTTTATCTGAAGAGTGATAAAGCCTGAATCACAATAAAAAGGAGTAGAAATGCGTCCAGCTATTATTAAAAAGGAAAAACAGGTTAATGAATTAAAGGAGAAATTAACTAAGATATCCAGTGCCATAGTTATGGATTTTAGAGGATTGACCGTTAAGGAGATGACCGACCTGAGGCGCCAACTAAAAACCGCAAACATTGACTATAAAATTATAAAAAATAACCTGATGTTCAGGGCAGTTAACGAAAGTGACCTTAAAGCCTTACATCCGTATCTTCAGGGGCCTACCGCTGTTGCTTTTGGGTTGGATGACCCTACTGTCCCGGTTAAAATTCTGATTAATTTTATTAAGGAGTATAAAAAACTTGAGATTAAAGCAGGGATTATTCAGGGAAGGGTTTTTAATGCAGAAGAACTAACCCAAATATCTAAATTACCCTCAAAAGAAATATTATTAGCCCAGTTTATAGGTGGAATTCAAGCTCCTTTAGCAGGGTTAGTGAATGTCTTAAGTGGAACTATAAGGGGTTTGCTTAATGTCTTAAAGGCGATTGAAGAAAAGAAATAAAAAGGGAGAGTCATTTTGTTACTCACTGTAATCGCTCGATGAGTGGCAGAAAAATTCATCAAAAGAAAAATCCGAACCTCTACAACCTATTTTCCCCATTTCCCTATTTCCCCTCTTTCTCATTACTTACATAAGTCTAACATCAGACTGTGTGAAAAGTCATTTTAATCTTACGAGAATACAGTTAAAATGTA
>JASEHU010000331.1 GCA_030018635.1 bacterium | reverse complement strand
TAACCCCCTTTTTTAAGGGGGAATTACCGCCAAAAACAAATGGAATGAACCACTACCCTACTTTTTTAACATTTTTTGCCCTTGGGCCTCTTTTACCTGCTTCTACATCAAATTCTACCACATCACCATCATTGAGTTCTTTTCCCTGTATATCCATTTCGTTCACATAGCAATCCTTGTCGCTATCCTCAGGCTTTATAAACCCAAAACCCTTACTTTTGTCAAAAAACTTGACTGTTCCTTTAGCCATATCTAACTTAAAACCTCCTTGTTAGATTTTTTTATAAGTGTTCATTAGTTCATATTGTTTGTAATAACGATATTCATGAAATTATCCTCATAAACTGGCTACTACACATACGATACCTGAACACTTATGATTTTTAAATAGGATTACAGATAAACCATTTATGGAATGGAAACTTGTCTTATAAGAAGGTCCAGGAAGGATACTTACTTTAAACAAAAGAGGCAGTTTTCATTCTTATAAAGCGGATTATTCAGACCCTATTAATTATACTTATAAATAATATCATATAAACCCCAATTTGTCAAGAAATATTTTTTAAAAAAGGTAGACAGACTGGAAAGCTGTAGGCTGTAGGTAGATAGGCTAACGGTAGATATTCAGCCTATCCACTTACAGCCTACCGCCTACTTTATATTAAGACTAATACAGATTTCCGTATCCTGACCATGGCGAATAGAAAGTTTTGAATTCCAACAATGGAGGTCCTGGTCAATCGTCAAACTACTTTCTTTTATGTTGTGATTCTGGACATCATAATAAGCAGAAACTCGAAGATGAGTTTTGGGGGATATGGAAAAGGCAACATAATTAGAAACATCCCCAATATCCTTTTCTCCGGTGGATGCCCTTCGATAAAGTCCACTTCCCCCATATTGCCATTGAGCCCTTTTTAAATCAAAGTAAGCCTCTACCTCTTCTATTTCAGAGTCTTTGCAGTTATAGGTAGTTTTTAAGGAGGTAGTTAGATTATTGGATAATGATAGATTTAATTCACCTACTAATGGAAGTAGTCTTTCGTGATTGATGTTCAGGGTTTTGTGTTTTTGCTGACGAAGGTCAATCCCGGTAGTAATCTCTCCTCGCATCTTTCTATTCATCCACAGGTAAATATTAGAAGTAAGGGCATTTGCCTTTATTCCATAGTATTCGTCAGTCGTAAACCCTTTTCTTAAATTGTGATTCAGGTTAATTTCTAAGTATCTGCCCATTCTATTCCTTAGATTTAAACTTGTATTTAGTTCACCGGTTGCTTTCTCTTTCTCTTTAAATATTCCCGAAAGCCCAATCTTAGGGGAGAAAACTATTCTTTCCGATACAAGAATTGCCTTGCTTAAAAGATTACCACCAATCTCTGCCTTAAGATAGTGTGTTCCGGTTGCCGCCGCACAAAATTGATTTGCCACTTCGATATTTAAGTTCGAGTAAATATTATTTTTGAGGATTGATTTAGTCTGGAGGTTTAAGTCGGGTAAAAGGGTAGTTCCTTTTTTAAAATCCTGCCCTACATTATCCCAAAGATTTATTCTTTCCCATAGTAATCTAAGTGTTTGATTTGGATAAGTTTTAGTCAGGGCAAAATAATTCTTTGATTCCCATGTTCCAGCCCTGCATCTTTCCTCTCGAAGATAATCACGGGTCACATTGTTATCACTTAAAAGTTGGAGATTGAGCACCCCGGTTATATCTTCAAATCTATGGAGATGTTTAGCCTCTACTTCCCATCGTTTTGTATCCTTAACATCATTGCGTTTTTTACGCTCATTAATATAATAAAGATAAGAAGTTCCTTGAGAGTCACTATCTTTTTTATACTTATGCTCTATCCCCTGACCAAAACCTTGTTTTCCAAGGCAATTCAGATGTAATGACCCAACAGACCTTGGGGTAAAGGGATATTCATAAGTAATACCTAAAGAATTTCCCTTTTCCTCACTTTTACCTGGTTTTATAATCACCTTGGTTTTTCTTTCTTTCAAAGACATTGAAAGAGAAGGTAGATAAAATAATGGGATTTTACCTACTCGCAATAAAATATTTTTTGACACTATTCTTTTGTTAGGGTAGAGTATAATTTTAGGGGTAGTTAGACAATAATGTGGCTTGGGCAAGTCACAGGTTGAGAGTGAGGCATTCATAAGGGTAATAGACCCAGGCTTAAATAAAGCCTCTTTCCCCTTACAATAATAAGGTTTTGCAAAAATAGTAACCTCTGACATTTTTCCCTGGCTTGTCCCCAAATTATATTGGATTTCCTTGCTGGCAATTCTATTGCCTTGCTCATCTATCAAATTCACATTCCCTCTGGCTAAAAGGTCATTTTTGGTTAGATTTAATTGCACCCAATCTGCCTTTAAACACATCTTGCCGGAATTTAATTTCACCTCACCCCAAAGGGTAATTATCTCTTCACCTGTTATTTTTAAATATTCTGCATGCTCGGCATGTTCAAGGATTATTTCTTCTTGAGCAGAGAAACTTACGCCGGGTATTATCAATAAATTAAAGAATAGAAATAATCTTTTCATAGCAGTTATTATACGATTTTATGGACGAGTTGTCAATTTATTTTATAATTTTTCTGCAATGGGTCAGTTATCAGTAGGTTCAATGTCCAAAGTTCGGTGGTGTCCGTGAATAGCTAACTTGTGTAAAACAAGAGGATAAATTCATTT
>JASEHU010000330.1 GCA_030018635.1 bacterium | reverse complement strand
CATTCTACATTCGGTATTTCCATCTTATGAGAACTTTTGACTAATATCTGCTATAGTAGTAAATTAAAGTTCTTTCGTGTTTCCTGATTTTTATGTTTTCGTGATAAGATTTTAAATCGTCTGACTAAATTGCCTCATAATTTCTTCCCATTGGGTTCGATTAGGAAAACAAATAAGTAGTAAAACAAAGGACAATCCTATTGAAAAGTAAAATTCCTTCAACATCCCTGCGATTATGAATAAAACAAGTCCGTAAATTACAGGGGACTCACTTAAGGCAAAAAGAACTATATTGCCTGATATTAGACCCTTGAGTATTTCATCAACCGTAGATGTGGGTAAATTCGTTAAAAACCGTCGAAGGACAAGAACAACTACCACCGTTAGTCCAGAAATTAAATAAATTATGTTCTTGAGCAAATCAACCTCTTTGAAACGAGCAAAACCATCAAAATTACCATGTTCTAATTTAATGATTATATTTGGTATAAAGAGATAAATAACCAACGAAACCATAAATGCAAAATAGACTATGCGAGTAGTTAAAAGTGATTTATTAAGTTTAAGTTGTAAATTTGAATCTAACATTTTTATCCCTCCATTAAATTAAATTTTAATTTTCCCCCCTACCCTTTTGAGGGTCAGGGTGTCTGACCCTCAAAATCCTCTTTAAATCCGCATAAACCGTTTTTCAATCTCATTCAAACCCATTTTAATAATAGTTGGTCTGCCGTGTGGGCAGGTAAAGGGCAGTTGAGTTTGGGAAAGTTGCCCAACAAGTGATTCCATCTCCTCCTGGTTTAATCTATCCCCTGCCTTTACGGCACAATGACAGCTAAGAGAGATAAGTATCTTCTCCCTGATTTCCTGCGGAGTTCTACCCTTTCCTGTTGCCTGAAGTTCATAAATAAGTTGATAGATTAATTCCTTCGGGTCGGTTTTTTCTAAAACCGCAGGTGTAGAGCGAATAATAAATGTATTTTGCCCAAACTCCTCTATTTCAAATCCTAATGAATTGAATATAGGCAAATTCTGAATAAGGACAGCCTGCTCTTTATAGTCTATTTCAAGGGTAATGGGTATAAGTAAAATTTGTGCCGGTAAACTAATTTCACCACTTACCTCTTTCATTACCTTTTCATAAAGTATCCGTTCATGAGCGGCATGCTGGTCAATAATAAACATCCCTTCACTACTCTGGCAGATAATATAGGTATTAAATACCTGACCGATGGGCTGGAGGTTAGAAGTAAGACTGAGGGCCAAAAGAGATGAAGGTTGGGAGGTAGAAATTGGAGAAGGTGTTGGTGGGGAATAAGAGGGTAATGGAATTTCTTGTTGTTGAGGGGGTTGAGGGGCAGGAGCAGGTTTAACCGAGGAATCCCCTCTTGAGAAGGAATAAGGGGTGCATATTCCTTCTGGTTGTGGTGGAAGAGTAGGTTTAACCCCATATTTTTCAAAGCCAGAAGGTGTATCACCTCGTTGAGGTGTATCACCTCGTTGAAATGGTTTAGGATAAAAGGTTGTTACCTCAGGTATTAAGTTAGCCGCGGCTAATGTCTGATGTACTGCCTCTACCAATAATTCGTGAATTTCATTTTCGCTATAAAAACGGATTTCCCGCTTTGTCGGATGGACATTTACATCTACCTTAGATGGGTCGAGCTTTATAAAAATAACAAAAATTGGGTATTTATCCTTAGGAAGTAAGGTATGATAACCTTGATAGAGTGCATGGTTGACTGTTTTATTAAACACATGGCGAAAATTGACAAAAATATACTGGTAATTTCTATCCGGTCGGGTATGGGTAGGTTTGGCTAAAAAGCCGCTTACTTCCAGCAATTTATCTTTAAATTCAACGGGGAGAAGGTTTTCTTGTAACTCCTTACCCAGAAAATGAAGGACTCTTTCTTTATGGTCAGCAGTAGCCGCCACATTAATTATCTCCTGAGCATTATGGGTTAATTTAAAGGATACCTCCGGATGACTGATGGCAAATTGATAAATGACATTATTGATATGAGCGGCTTCGGTAATGGTAGTTTTGAGGAATTTTTTACGGGCAGGGGTATTAAAAAACAGGTTTTGCACCTCAATTAATGTTCCTTGTGGTGCACCTACCTCGTTTGTTTCTTTAATTTTACCACCCTCAATTTTCACCAGTGTTCCATAATCAGCGTTCTTATGTCGGGTAATAAGTTTTACCTGGGAAACCGCCGCAATGCTGGGTAGTGCCTCTCCTCTAAAGCCAAAACTATTAATGGCATCCAAATCATCAGCCGTAGAAATCTTACTTGTCGCAAACCGTTCAAAGGATAAGATGGCATCCTCTTTACTCATCCCTTCACCATTATCCGACACACAAATAAGATTTTTGCCTCCATCGATTACTTCAACGACAATTTTTGTGCTTTGGGCATCAAGCGAATTTTCAACTAACTCCTTGACTACCGACGCAGGTCTCTGCACGACCTCTCCCGCCGCTATCTTATTGGCAATATCTTCTGGTAAAATTTTAATCTTTGTCATTCTTAAACCCTTTATGTTAGAAAGTGAAAAACTAAAAGTGAAAAGTGAAAAAATATAAAAGAATCAGTTTTCCACTATTCACTATCCACTATCCACTATCCACTATCCACTATCCACTATAATTATATTACAATAAAAGCAAAAAGTCAATTCCAAAAACAGCAATTCACGGTGA
>JASEHU010000032.1 GCA_030018635.1 bacterium | reverse complement strand
TCCTGGATTCTATCATAGATACCCCCAATATCAAATGGAATGACCCAATAGGTTAGGGAGATATTTATCCAGTAGTTATATAGCCTAATTAAAAATATTGTAATATAATGACTTGTGAATTAATTCTTAAAGCAGATTATATATTACCTATCATAACTCCACCGATTAAAAATGGAATGATTTATGTTAAAGATGGAATAATTGTTCAATGTGATAAGGTCTCGAAAATTCCATATATGGATAAAAATGTGGTGGAATTGAAAAATGTATGTTTGCTACCTGGTTTTGTAAATACACATACCCATCTTGAATTAACTAATCTAAAGGATAAAATTCCATACAACGGTTCGTTTGTCCAATGGATTCGTGATATAATTAAGGTTAAAAAAACCTGGAATGAAAAGAATTACATAGATTCTTTAAAGTCAAGTATTAAACAATTAATCATAAGTGGTACTACTACAGTAGCAGATATTACTACCAGTGGATTATCCCCTCAAATTTTATTAAATTCTAACCTGCGAGGTAGGATTTACAAAGAAATAACTGGCTTTAAATTTGAATTGATAAATCAAGTAATGGCAGGATTAAATGAATATTTGTCAAAATTACACACTACAAATTTAGTTGATTTTGGTCTTGCCCCACATGCCCCTTATTCAGTTCATCCCCAATTATTCATAAAAGTAGCTAATCTGGCTAAAACTTATAATCTACCTATGTCTATTCACATTGCCGAGGCAAAAGATGAGTTAGAATTACTTATGAACAATAAAGGTGAATTTGTAAGTCTATTAAAGGAATTGGCGGTTTGGGATAAGGATTGGATTTTACAAATCCGTAGAATTTTACAAATCCGTAGGATTTCACAAATCCCTTGGATTCAACAAACCCGAGGGATTCAATTCAACTTAACCCCGGTAAAATACTTAGACTCGTTAGGTATATTAAACTCAAATACGATTGGTATCCACCTAAATTACCTTACGGATGAAGAAATAGAGATTTTAAAAGAGAAAAGGGTAGGGGTAGTTCATTGCCCTAAAAGCCATAAATTTTTCCAACGCGAAGATTTTCCTGTTCAAAGATTAATAGACAAAGGTATCATAATTGCTTTAGGTACCGATTCTTTAGCCAGTAATGATTCATTATGTATGTTAGAGGAGATGAAGGAGTTAAAAAGAAGATACAACCTTGCCTCTGATGTTATTCTTAAATTGGCTACGCTAAATGGGGCAAAGGTATTAGGTCTTGATGATAAAATAGGTAGTTTGCAATCAGGTAAAGTTGCCGATATAATTGGAATAAAACTACCGGAAGAATTCAGCAATAGTTTATATGATTTTATTGTCAAGGAGGCGAATCATGTTGTCTTTACTATGGTTGACGGTAAAATTCTTAACTTTTGAAGTTCCGAATTATCTAACTTAAGAATTTCACAATTATTACCTAATACTCTGTGACATTTTATTTTATGGGTATAAACAAATTTTTATACAGAATCACGAAATATATCCTCACACAAAAACACAAAGCACATAAAGAGGAAAAATAAAAAGAATCTTTGTGTTCTTTGTGTGAGAAAAACCTACAAATTTAAGTGTCATGGAGTACTAATGGTTGTAATTTCTTAAACCGTCTCTGGTTTTCTTTTCTAAACGACCTGAAATTTTGCCTCAAATTAAAAAACTTTCTTTTTCTTATAAAAAAATGTTGACAAAATATAAAATATATGATAACATATTAAGATTATATTAAAATTTGAGTGAGGAGGATGATTAATAAATGGCACGATACAGGGAGGCAAAATGTAAAATTTGTCGACGAGTAGGACAGAAACTTTCATTGAAAGGAACTCGTTGTTTATCACAGCGATGTGCCCTTGGCTTGCGTAATTACCCACCAGGGTTAAAAGGGCAGGAACGGAAAAAAAAGATATCGGATTATGCCCTTCAATTACAAGAAAAGCAAAAGGTGCGATATATCTACGGAGTGCTTGAAAAACAGTTTAGAAATTATTATTTTAAGGCCGTAACTCAAAAAGGAATGACTGGAGAAAATCTGTTAGTTCTATTAGAGAGACGATTAGATAATATGATATATCGATTAGGCTGGGCAAATACCAGGGCACAAGCAAGACAATTGGTTAGACATAATCATATATTGGTCAATGGGAAAAAGGTCAATATCCCATCGTTTTTAGTAAAGGCAAACGATACTATTGCGGTAAAACCAAAGAGCCAGGATAGAATTAAAGAGATACTGAAGGTAATTGTTTCTCCTAAAGGGGTACCGAGTTGGTTAGAGATGGATGAAGATAAACTTTCAGCTAAGGTAATTTGTATTCCTAACAGACAAGACATCGATCTTCCGATTAATGAAGCATTGATTGTTGCTTTGTATTCAAAATAGGTAAGCGTTCAACCGAAAGTCACTAGTGGTCAGCAAATATACAGCAGGGCAGAAATATAAGTATGATTGATTTTCCTTCTGCTCTACAAACTTCTAACTTCTGACCATTGATATCTGAAGGCTTACAAAATAGCAAGGAGGTTAGAAAAAATTATGGGTAGTAGAGGTGGAATAACCGCTCTGAAGAAGATTAAAAAGGTGGAATGGGAAAAGAAAACTTTAACGGATACTTATGGTAAATTAATTGTTGAACCATTTGAACAAGGGTTAGGAACTACTATAGGTAATAGTCTTCGAAGGGTGTTATTATCATGTATAGAAGGGTCTGCGCCTATCTGGATAAAAATAGATGGTGTGTATCATGAATTTTCCACTATTCCAGGTGTAGTAGAAGATGTTCCAGAGATAATTTTAAATCTAAAAAAGATGATTATAAAGTTACATGATTCTGACCCACGAAAAATTTATTTAAATAAAGAAGATGAAGGAGAGGCAAAGGCAGGAGATTTTGACTGCCCTTCACAAGTGGAGGTGATGAATAAAGACCTTCACATTGCTACCTTAGATACTGATGGAAAATTCGTTATGGAGGTAGAGATAGACAAAGGATATGGTTATGTATCCGCTGAACAAAATAAAACAGGACAAGAACCAATAGGAGTTATTTTTGTTGATTCTTTCTTTTCGCCGGTGGTCCGTGTAGCCTACCAGGTAGAAGCTGTTCGGGTAGGACAAATTACCGATTATGAACGACTAATTTTAGAGGTATGGACCAATGGTGTTTTACAACCACAACAAGCAGTTATCCAAGCAACAAAAATACTTAAAGAGCAGATTTCCGGATTTATTGAATTTGAAGAAGAAGAGAAACCTGAAGAAGCTGTAGAAGATAGAGAGACTGAAATGCTGAAAGGTATTTTGAGAATGAATATTGAAGAATTAGAACTTTCAGTCAGGTCATCTAATTGCCTTAAAGCCGCTAATATTAAGATGTTAGGTGAATTGGTTAAAAGAACCGAAGTAGAAATGTTAAAAACTCGAAATTTTGGCAAGAAATCATTGAATGAAATAAAGGATAAATTAGCCGTTTATGGAGTTACTTTAGGAATGAAAGACATAGACCATCTATTAGTAGATTAATTATGGAATTTTGGATTTTCGATTTTGGATTTTCGATTAAGGAATCCAATGTGGAATTTTCGATTAAAAACATAAAATTCCTCAATCCAAAATCCAAAATCGAAAATCCAAAATTAAGGAGTGTGAATACAGTGCGTCATTTAAAAAAAGGTAGGAAACTTAATTGCACAGCCAGTCATAGAAAGGCAATGTTAAGAAATATTGTGACCGATCTGTTTCGGCATGGAAAGATTACCACCACAGAGGCAAAGGCAAAGGAATTAATCAGATGGGCAGATAAATTGATTACTTTAGCAAAAAAAGGTGACTTGCATTCAAGAAGACAAGTACTATCTTATGTTAAAAGTCAGGATGTGGGTAAGAAACTCTTTGAAATCGTTGCCCCAAGATTCCAAAATCGTAATGGAGGATATACAAGGATATTAAAAGTAGGTCAGAGAATTGGTGATGGTGCAAAAATATCTTTAGTTGAATTAGTAGAATGAAAAATAGAAATTGGAAATTGGAAATTAGAAGCGACTTCCTTTTCTTTTTCTAATTTCTATTTTCCAATTTCTAATTTCCAAAGAAATCACAGCAAAAACAATGAAAATAAGCCGTCCCATTCATCGTAGATTTTTTATCAAACCGGAAAATATCACTCAAGAAAATGTTGAATTAAGAGATAAAGATGATATTCAACATATTCACAGAGTCCTGAAATTAAAAGAAAAAGATAACATTGTTGTCTTAGATGGTTCAGGATATGAATATAGTGTAGTTATTACCTCAATTGCTCAAAACATAATCAAGGGGAAGATTGTTGAGACAATTATTCACCCACCTACAGAGAGACAAGCCTCACAAATAGAATTAACTTTAGTTCAGGCGTTACCAAAACTTAATAAGATGGACCTGATTATAAGTAAATGTACGGAATTAGGTGTAACCAGAATAATTCCAGCCAAAACACGAAGGTCTATTGTTAATTTAACGGATGAATCTAAAAAACTATCCCGCTGGCAAAGGATAGCCAAAGCCTCCTCATCTCAATCCATGAGACTTGAAATCCCCATAATTAATCCTATAACCGATATTTCAACCTCTTTAGAATTAATAGGAGAGGTTGATTTAGGATTAATCTTCTATGAGAATGCAACCACATTATTGAGAACGGTTTTAAGCAGGTATGTTGCCGAATGGGAAATCCCAAAGAAAGATTGCCTTCGTAAATTGGCTATTTTTATTGGTCCTGAAGGAGGATTTGCCCATCAGGAAGTAATACAAATAGAGGCAAAGGGATTTATCCCCGTATCATTAGGTCCAAATCTCCTTAGATGTGAAACAGCCCCTATTGTTGCCTTGAGTATCTTGTTGTATGAGTTGGGAGTGATAGGATAAGAAACTTTTTATTTTGGATTTTCGATTTTGGATTGAAGAATCTTCTATCCTTAATTCTCAATCCAAAATCCAAAATCCAAAATCTAAAATTCCATATTGTTAAGTAATTCAATCGGGTGATAAACATTTATGTTAGTTGCTTGTTCAATCTGCATTTTACAGCCGGCACAAGAAGTAATTACCCCATCCGGGTTACTGTCCTTTATCTGTTGAAAAAGGTTTTCTCCAATTTTCATTGATAACTCAAATCTTTCCTTCTTCAAACCAAATGTCCCTCCCAAACCACAACAACTATCCTCTATCTCCAAAAGGCTGATATTGGGAATTAATTTGAGTAATTGAACCGTCAGGGTATCTTCCCCCAGGCAGGCTTGCCTGGTAGCGGTTAAATGGCAGGGTTGATGATAGATGAATTGTTTATTTACCGTCTTACCTGGTACAGGCTTGCTTGGTACAGGCTTGCCTGGTAACGGTTTGAAATCCGTATTTAATCTTCCATTAGTAAATAACCTCCAGAGAAATTGATGAATGTCAGAGGTGTTTTGGGCGATTAAATGAGTCGCAGGAATATCCATAATACGGGGATAATCCTTTTTCAACATAAGACCGCAGGTAGGACAACTTGTCACCACATGGTATCCAGCGGAAATTGCCTTAGAGAGGTATTCGATATTATATTTTATATTCTCGTAGGCGGCATCTAAATTTCCTCCAGCAATTTTAGGTGCCCCACAACATCTTTGCCTTGGCAAAATAACCTCTACCCCATGGCGTTCCAATATCTTTATGACCATTAATCCCTCATCCTCTACTGAATAAAAGTTTGCAAAACAGCCATGGAAATAGGCTATCTTGATTTCCTTTGGGGCACTCAAAGATTTGTAGGTAGTTAATGGCTTAGGGGATATTTGCGGTAGATCCCTTTTTGTCGATAGACCGAGGGTAGCCTCTAAAACAGCCTTGCCAAATTTAGACCGGTTGAAAAGATTAGTAAAATGTGGCATGAGTGATGAAATAGACAATAGCAACTGTGGATTTTGAATGATTTGCTCAGGCACTATTTGTCCCATTTTAGAGATATAATGGTTTTTTGCCTCAATTATAAGTTGGGGAATATCTACCTGCGTAGGACATTGAACAAGGCATAATCGGCAATTAAGGCATAAATCGAATATTTTTTTAAACCTCTTCGTAAAAAAATGACTACCCTCTAAATCTCCGGTGATGATTGCCCGAAGTAAAGTTGCCTTAGCCCGGGGCGAATTCTCCTCCGCTAATGTCTCCATAACTACCGGGCAAATATTTCTACATTGACCACAACTATGGCATTTCTCGATTTCTTCTCTTAAATTGTCCTTATCAAACTTAGAAGAGGCTTGCTTGGTTGATGTTCTGGCATAATTAAAATCCCAACCATAAATCAGGTCATGCACAAAGCTTTCTTCTATGTCTATAATCTTATTGGGATTGAGGATATTTTGCGGGTCAAATATATTTTTTACCTCCTTGAATAAAGAGGTTAGGGGACCATACTGCTTTGATAAATATGGTGTTCTAAGAAACCCATCACCATGTTCGGCAGTCATTGAGCCTTTAAGTGAAATCACTAAAGAATAAACCTCATCGGCAATTTTTTTCATCTTATGAATATCCTTATTGTCTTTGAGGTCTAATCGGGGACGGATATGCAGATTCCCATCACCGGCATGCCCATAAATGCACGCCTCAACTTGATTATCGGCAAAGATTTGATGTAATTGATTGATATATTCCCCTGATTTGTGGATGGGGACGATGGTATCTTCAATAAATGGAATAGGCCTTTTGAGCCCAATTACCCTATTTATAATTGGCACGGCGGATTTGCGTATCTTCCATAATCGTTCCTGTTCAACCAAATCATAGGCAACCTGGATATGTTCGGTCACAGATTTGAGGTTTTCAGCCCGCTGTCTTACCTCATCCTTATCTTCACCTTCTAATTCTACTAATAATAATGCCTGGGATAATTCCGGAAGGATTGTTTTAAGGCCGGGCTCAAACTCTTTAACTAAGTTAATAAAAAATTCATCCATTAGTTCAATGGCAGACGGCTCGAATTCTAATAATCGTTCTACTGCCTCACCAACCTTTTCTAAAGAACCGATATTCAATAAAGCGACCACTTTATGTTTTAGCGGTTTATTCAGCCTGAGTCTTGCCTCAGTAATAATCCCTAAAGTTCCTTCTGAACCGACTAATAATCTGGGTAAATTTAGCTTTCCATCCTTTATAATATTAAGGTCATATCCACAGGCATTCCTTTTTACCTTTGGTCTCCGTTCTTCGATGAGGAGTTCATTTTTAGATATCAGGTTAAAGATTTTATCAGCTATCTTGAAAGCGGTTGGCGGTGGTGAGGAAGACCTTTCAATATTTACCAACTCTCCAGAGGCTAAAACCACTTCAAGTGATTCGACATATTCGTTAGTAGCCTTATATTTAACCGAGTGGGCGCCCCCGGCATTACAACCAATCATCCCGCCAATAGTGCAAAAATTACCACTGGATGGGTCAGGGGCAAAAAACCTGTTCATTGCGGCTAATTTCTTATTTAATCCGGCATAAACTATCCCGGGTTGGACATCGACAAAATCCCCATTTACCTGCATGATTTGGTTCATATATTTGGTAAAGTCAATTACTATTCCCGAGCCTATTGCCGCTCCTGTTAGGCTTGAACAAGCACCCCGCGGAATTACCGACAGACCTTCTTTTTGGGCATATTCAATGAGTTTTACCACATCCTCTTTATCCCTTGGGATGACTACAGCCGCAGGTTTGATTTTATAAATAGAGGCGCCTGTAGAGTAGAGTGCCCGGGTCAACTCATCAAATAATACCTCACCCTTGATTATCCGCTTAAGCCCTTTTAGTTTTTCCACTGCAGATAAATAATACCATAAAATACAACAGAAGTCAATCTTTTTAAAAGAAGAGCATCAATTCTCATTATGAAAATGTGTAAGCAATGAGACATGATTTTACCCACAAATTTTACACGCACCCATTGCCAGCGGATTAGACAGATTAACACGGATAAAAAAATCTGTGAAAATCCGTTCAATCCGTGTGCTATTAACTAAAAAATCTACCCAATTTCAACCAAATCAAGTTTATCTTTAAATTGGTAAGCAAAGGTTTTGGAGATAGATGGATAGGCTTTCAGGGAAGGGTCGTTGTCCAGCATGTTAAATGCCTCTTTGCGTGCCAATTCCAGCCATTTGGCGTCATAAATTATATTGCCTAATTTCAACCTGAGCATTCCGTGCTGACGTGTGCCAAAAAATTCGCCTGCCCCACGAAGTTCCAAATCTACCTGGGCTATCTCAAATCCATCGGATGTTTGACACATTGTTGCTAATCGTTTGGCACCCTTTAGTATCGTAGAATCAGGGTCTTCCTGAAGATTTATGGGTAAGCCTGAATTAACCAGCTCAGCAATAGCTTTTTTAGTCACTAAGATACAATATGATTTATGTACCCCTCGTCCAACCCTGCCGCGTAATTGATGTAATTGTGCCAGACCAAATCGCTCGGCATGCTCAATTAACATTATGGTTGCATTAGGGACATCAATCCCTACCTCAATAACCGTAGTGGAAACCAAAATATCTATCTCTTTATCATAAAAATCTTTCATAACCTTATCCTTTTCATTTGATTTAAGCTGGCCGTGCAGAAGTCCTAATTTAAATTCAGGAAAGGCATTTTTTTGTAATTCCTCAAACATCCTGGTTGCGGCTTTTAGTTCTAATTCTTCTGACTCCTCAACCAATGGATAAACCAAATACACCTGACGACCGTTTTTTATCTCCTCCTTAATAAAGGCAAATATCTTGGGCAAGTCTTTCTCAGACCTGGATTTAGTAATGACCTTCTGGCGGTTAGGCGGCATTTCATCTATGACCGAGGTATCCAAATCTCCATACAGGGTCAGGGCTAAGGTTCTTGGGATAGGGGTAGCGGTCATCACCAACACATCCGGGCAAACCCCCTGGCAAGTCTCAGCGAGGTGAGCTTCAACGGAACGAGTTTCAGCGAAGTAACCCTCAGCACAGCGAGTTCCAGCGAGGCAAGTCTCAGCGAGGCAAGTCTCAACGAGACGAGTCTCAACGAGACAAGTCTCAACGAGACAAGTCTCTTTTGCCTTACTTTTCAATTCTGCCCGTTGCATAACACCAAATCGATGTTGCTCGTCGATGACACATAACCCTAATTTCTTAAACTCTACCCCCTCTTGAATTAAGGCATGAGTCCCAATGGCTATATTTACCTCCCCATTTTTTATTTGAGTTAAAATTTCTTCCCTTTCCGATTTCTTTATACTGCTGGTTAATAAAGCTACCTTTATTCCAAAATGTGACAATAATCTATGGATATTTAAAGAATGCTGTTCGGCAAGTATCTCTGTTGGTGCCATAATCGCAGTTTGATAGCCATTTTCATAAGCTGTTATGGCCGCACAGGTAGCCACTATGGTCTTCCCGGAACCAACATCGCCGTGAAGAAGCCGATTCATCGGCCTGGCAGAGCCCATATCCGCCAGTATCTCTTTGATTACCCGCATTTGGGCTTGAGTTAAGGTAAATGGTAGTGATTGGACAAAAGAGGTGAGTGATTTAAGGTCTGTTTGAAATTTAATCCCTTTTTCCTCTTCTACCTTTTTTTTAGTCATACCAAGGGCTAATTGTAATAAAAAAAACTCCTCAAAGATAAGTCGAGCCCTGGCACTTTTATACGCCGTCCAACTCGTAGGAAAATGAATGTTATTAAGGGCAAATCTAATATCCGGTAATTGATGTTTAGAAAGAATTTCTCTTGGGAAAATTTCGATTAGTTGTGGCGAATAGATATCTAATGCCTTTTTGACCACTGTTCGAATCAATCTCTGTCCTATGGATGGAGAGACCTCCTGGGTTAAAGGATAGATAGGAACTATACGATTATGATGGAGCAACTCATTATCTTCCTGATGTAAAATCTCATAGTCAAAATCGGTAATTTGTGTTTCCCCACGAAACCGGCGAATCCTCCCGCTAATAATCAATTTTAACCCCTTAGTCAGGTATTTTTCCATTTTCGGCTGATTAAAAAATAACAAAGAGGCATAGCCTGTCCCATCTGAAATAATCACCTTGAGTAATTCTATCTTCTTTCTGGGCAATCTTGATTTATGATGGCCAATGATTGTTCCCTGAAGAGTTTCCTTTTCACCATCTAAGAGGTTAAATATATGTTTGATATGTCTTCTATCCTGGTATATGCGGGGATAGTATTGGAGGAGGTCTTCTATCTGTTTAATTCCAAGACTGGCAAGAATTTCCGCCCGTTTTTCACCTACCCCTTTAAGGTATTTAACCGGCAAACTGATTTCATTTAACAGAAATTTAGTTTCCATTTTATAGTCCCATGGTAAAGTTTTCACCTAAATATATTTCTCTTGCCTTTGGGTCATTGACGAGGTCTTTAGAGGTTCCGGAGAGAAGGATTTCACCTTTATACATAATATATGCCCTATCGGTTATTTCCAGGGTTTCGCGCACATTATGGTCAGTAATCAACACCCCTAATCCCTTTTCCTTAAGTTTTAAGACAATACCTTGAATATCATCTACCGCAATTGGGTCAATACCAACAAATGGTTCATCCAAAAGCATAAAATCAGGGCAGGTGACTAATGAGCGGGCAATTTCACACCTTCTTCGCTCACCGCCAGAAAGGATATTTGCCTTTTGCTTAGATAAATGGGCAATACCCAATTCCTCTAATAATTCTTTTAATCTGGCCTGCCTTTGAGCAGGGTTCATCTTGATTGTCTCTAAAATAGCCAGGATGTTCTCTTCTACGGTTAATCCTCTAAAGACAGATGGTTCCTGGGACAGGTAGCCAATCCCCTTTCTGGCCCTTTTATACATAGGTAATCCGGTAATTTCTTCATTATCAAGCCAGACCTTGCCCGCATCAGGTGAAATCAGTCCGACGGTTATATAAAATGTAGTTGTTTTTCCGGCACCATTAGGACCTAATAAGCCAACTATTTCACCTTGATTAACCTCGATGCTTACTTCGTTGACTACTCGTTTTGGCCCATAATTTTTGACTAAATCAGTGGTTTTTAGAATGGACATAGATTCTCCTCTTTAAAAGTCGGGGTCCGGATTTCGGGAATAAATCAGATAGGTCATATAAGTCCTATTCTTCCCGAATCCCTAACCCCTATCTCCTCATTAATATCGCCTTAACCCCTTCTATTATCTCAAATCTATCCTCATTGAGATAATAGATTATTTTTCCCCCGGCAAGTTTATTTCCACCCTGAATCACCTGGGGATTACCACTTAATTCCAATCTTTTCTTATTGTCGGAATAGATTGCCTTTGAGGCGGTAGCTATCGTTTCCTTAGCTGTAATTTTAACCGAGTCGGTAGCCACAAATTCATTCTTTTTATAAAATCCTTCCATTTTCATCGAGGTAATAACGACATCGTTGTTTTTTAATTCTAATTTAGGCGAGATAGTCATCAGGATATACTCATCAGGCTTAGAATATTTCATATATCCGCCGCTAAAATAAACATTTTTTTCAATATCTTTAACCACAACCTTACCTTCACCGATTACCTCAGACAGGGTATCTAATTTACCGAGCACCTTCATTTTAGTAGCGGAGATAGTCATACTTCCTTTAGTGATAAGCACATTACCGCTCAGGGTCGTAATCTCCTCTTTACGGTCCCAGGTGGCATTATCTGCACAAATACTAATATCCGCAGCATTTACCCTGGAAATAATAAAAATGCTTATTAACAATAAAAGTATTTTACCCATTAATTGCCTCAATTTTATGTAAGTGTTCAGCGTTCAGCCACCGGATTTTTAGTTTTTGGATAAGTTCAGTAAACTGGAGTTTCGTGATTTTTAGTGGGTTGAAATCCTTTGAAAACACAAGGGACAGCAATTATTGTTAGGTTAAGGTTAAACCCTAAGTTACCAAAAATTATAAACACGAAAACTCGAAATTCAAGAAAATACGAAAAGGAATATAGATTTTTTCGTGCTTTCGTCCTTTCGTGATTCTATTGAGTAAATTCACGAAACTCCAAGTAAGGAGATTATAGCATACTTTTTAATAACTTGCAAGTAAAAATTTGACAAAATTGTAACCGCTCAGTGAACAGGGGGTTACTATAAACAATTCCCACCGTTCACTGAGCAGTTACACAAAAATGTAATCCCTCAGTTATCGGTTGTGGAGGTGAAGAATAACCATGTCAGTTGACCAATAGTATATCCTGAATATGTAAAGAAGGAAGTAGCCAGAAATTATTTTCTCAAGATGTATCAGCAGGAGAGTTTTTATTAGAGAATAACAATTTATAAGTATCAAGGTTAGAATTGAATGCAAGTTGATCTAAAGCAGATTTAAATACCAAAACAGGATCTTTGGTTTGCTTTTTAAGGGTATGAAATATAGTTGTTAGCACCTGCCGTGTATGGGCGCCGTTGTCAGATTGTGAACCGAAACTTACTTTTCGAGCAATTACCGTTGGACGTAAATCCCTTTCTGCAAGATTATTGTCTGCGGGAATACTTCTGTCTTTTGCCCATAAATAAAGTCTATCTGTATTTTCGTAAAATATATCTGCAATATTGCGAACAGCCATG
>JASEHU010000329.1 GCA_030018635.1 bacterium | reverse complement strand
CCCAAAAGGGAGGTGGAGGCCTATTTTGGCCGTCGTCCAAAAGTAGCCACACCCATTTAATCACCAATCCTGCTGGAGAACAGGTAAAAGGTAAGTTAGGGATAATTAAATAAAGGAAATAATTATGATTCAAAAGGTAGTTAGGAAAGCCAGATTAAGCGACTATTCCGAAATCAAGGATAACCTTGTCTACTGGCTGTCTAAAAGTACGGAGGAACGTATTGCGGCTGTTGAGTTTTTAAGGAGACAGTACAATGGAAGTTCAGCCCGACTTCAGAGATCTGCTCGCGTTGTTCAACGCCCACAAAGTTGACTACATCATCATCGGCGCCCATGCACTTGCCTATCATGGTTCTCCGCGATATACAGGGGATATGGATATTTTTGTGCGTCCCGATCGGGAAAACGCACAACATATTCTCCATGCACTCGACGAGTTTGGTTTTGGTTCTTTTGGTTTGACGGTTGAGGATTTTGTGGTTCCTGGAAAGGTCGTGCAACTCGGATTTGCCCCGGTCAGAGTGGATATTGTAACTTCAATCACTGGTGCCTCCTGGGAAGAAACGAGTGCTGGAAGAGTAACAGGATATTATGGAGATATTCCCGTGCAATTTATTGGGAGAACACAGTTTGTAATGAACAAGCGCGATACTGGTCGAAAGAAGGACCTAGCCGATTTGGAAGCACTTGGGATAGAATAGAAACCCTGGTAAATATTTTACTGCTCGCTACTGGGGTTAACTTTTAAAAAGAGGAAAGTGAGTCATCAATGGAAGATTCAGGAAAAAAACTGGCCAATACCCAATTAAAATTATCTGCCTTGCAAAAGGTAAGCAACCTGATTATTGCCCAATGGACACTCGATGAAGTTTTAGACCAGATAATGGAGATAATCTTAAAGGTAACCTTGACAGATGCAGGCACATTGATGCTTTTAGATGAGGTAGAAAATTGTCTGACCTTCAAAATAACCAAAGGCGAAAAGGCAGAGGCTATCAAAGGGTATAAACTTAAATTAGGTGAGGGGATTGCCGGCTTTGTGGCTCAAACAGGAGAACCGACGATTATTCCCGATGTCAGTCAAGAACCAAGATTTAAACTTGAAATAGCTAAAGAAATAGACTTTAAAACATATAATATCCTTTGTGTGCCGATGAAGATTAAAGAGAGGATAATTGGCGTCATCGAGGTAATTAACAGGCTTGAAAAAGAACCATTCTCGACGGATGATATAGACCTTTTGACGGCATTGGCTAACCAGGCGGCTATTGTTATTGAAAATAATAAATTATTGCAGGATTCCCAGGAGGCAGTCCGTAGATTAAAAACCTTGCTTGAGGTAAGCGAGGTCTTAGGTGCGACTAAAGACCTTCGCTCCTTATTAGACTTAAGTATGCGCTTAGCCACAAGAACAATGAATGCCGAGGCGAGCTCTCTTATGCTTTTGGACGAACAGACAAATGAATTGGTTTTTGAAGTAGTTGAAGGGGTAAAAGGGAAACAGGTACTTCGCCAGATTAGATTAAAATTGGGTGAAGGGATTGCCGGCTGGGTAGCAAAAGAAGGAACACCCCTCTTAGTCCCTGATGTAACTAAAGACCCACGTTTTACCTCTAAGATTGACCAACAAACCTCTTTTGAAACTAAATGTATCCTCTGTATCCCACTAAAAATAAAGAAGACGACCATTGGTATTATTGAAGTAATCAATAAAATAGATGGTGGTAGTGTGTTTTCTGAAAAAGATCTGGAATTTTTCAACCTGTTTGCCCATCAAGTTGCCATAGCCATAGAAAATGCAAGGCTTTACACAGGGCAGGGGCTTCCCCGGGTAGAAATAGAAAAACCCCCCACACCTACCCCTGGCCAAAGATTACGATTAGGAGAAATCCTGATGGAATATAATTTAGTCACCCAATCGCAGGTAGATGAGGCACTCAGGATACAACAAGAAACAAAGGAAAAGATTGGTCAGATATTGATTAAGATGGGTGCAACCACAGAGGATGCGGTCAATTGTGCCTTAAGTGCTCAATTGGACATACCTTATGTCTGGTTATCCCCGCAAATGGTTCAAGAAGAGGCGGTAACATCCCTGCCAAAAGAAATGTTAGAACACTATGCTATGATTCCTATTATGAAGCTCGGCAATGAATTAACCTTAGTTATGTCTGACCCAACCGATGAAGAGCTCATTGCGGATGTTAAAACAATAACCGGGTTGGAAATTAAATTGTCCTTAGGCTCAAAGCAAAACATTCTTGATATTATCAGGCAAATATTAGGTGAGAAACCTAAAATAAAAGAGCCCGAGAAGGCTTTAGAGGAAATCCAGACTAAAGAAACAAGGTCAATGGATGAATTTAAACATCTTAAAGAGGCAATTAAAGACATTGACCATCGTTTGCAGACGATTGAACAGATGATTCAGAACCCCACTGTCAGTTACCATTAATAATTCGTAAGCGTTCAGCCGTCAGCTATCAGTTAACAGAGGACAGAAGACAGAGGATAGAGGTCAGAGGAGAGAAGGCAGAGGTCAGGTTTTCTGACTTCTGTCCTCTGACTTCTCCCTTGACTACTGATAACTAATACCTGAACGCATACAATAATTCTTATTATAAGAGTGAATATGGCGCAAAATTCGGGTGGTGTCCTATTTATAGTGAGGCATCTAAAAAAGTATAAAAAGGGGGATTATTCATTGCAAATTTA
>JASEHU010000328.1 GCA_030018635.1 bacterium | reverse complement strand
GTTTAAGTTCAAATGTCAAAATCCAAATGTCAAATCAATGTCAAATGCTTAAATGTTAAAGGTTTTAGTCATTTGGGCTTTGGATTTCATTTGGCATTTGAGCTTTGGAATTTGGATTTTTGCAAAAGTCCAGTAACTTTATGAACTCTATAACGTTATGAACTTTTATGAAAGGGAGAAAAGAGGTGAAAACATTAAAGGAAATTGTGGAGATTTTGGCTGCCCCTAATGATGAGTTAAAGAGAAGATATAAAGTTAAGGAAATAGGCATTTTTGGTTCTTTCGTTAGAAATGAGCAGAAAGAAACAAGTGATATAGATATTTTGGTAGAATTTGAAGAATTACCTGACCTTTTGAAGTTTATAGAGATTGAAAGATACCTTGAGATGCTTTTGGGATTAAGGGTTGATCTTATTAGAAAGAGTGTCCTCAGGAAAGAATTAAAGGAGAGAGTATTAAAAGAGGTTGTAAATATATGAATCGCGATATCAGACTTTTTGTGAAAGACATTTTGGATTCCATCAATAAAATTAATGAGTTTGTCCGTGATATGAGTTTTGACGACTTCGTTGATGACGATAAAACCAGTAGTGCAGTTATTAAGAAACTTGAAATTATTGGTGAAGCAACAAAAAATATTCCAAAGGGTATTCAAGATAACTACCCACAAATACCGTGGTCAGATATGGCGAGAATGAGAGATAAGATAATCCATTTCTATCACGGAGTAGATTATGAAATAGTATGGAAAGTAGTTAAGGAACGGCTACCAGAAATCAAACCGTATATTGAAGATATTTTAGCAACTATTTAGGCTTGCCTCGTTATTGCAAATTTAGCATTTTAAATTTAAAATTTAAAATTTGAATTAATCGAAAGGTTAGCCGAGGTCTTAATTCAAAGAGGACTGAAGGAGAAGGAATGAAAATAACCGATACCCTTAAAAAAACACTTTCACCAGATACGCATCCTGAAGCAGAGAAGATATTGATTGAGTTGTTACGGAAGGCGCCAGCCTGGCAGAAATTGGAAATGGTTAGTCAAATAACAACTACCTGTCGAGAATTGGCATTAATAGGATTACGAAAACGTTATCCTGACGCAACGGATGAAGAACTTAAAAAGCGGCTTGCGGCATTAGTCCTTCCCCGACAAATGGTCATTCGTGCCTATAATTGGGATCCTGAAAAGGAGGGGTATTAATGCTTTTAGAACCTACTTCTGTTGCCTTAAAGGTTATTTCGGTATTTGAGGAGTTAGGTATCCCCTATTTTATTGGTGGTTCTTTGGCAAGTGCTATACATGGCGTAGTGCGGTCAACTAATGATGTAGATATAGTAGCTGATTTAAAATCAGAACATATTCTTCCATTGAAAAACGCTCTTCAATCTGAATTTTATATTGATGAAGAGATGATAGAAGAAGCCATTGAAAGAAAAAGTTGCTTTAATCTCATTTACTTAGAATTGATGTTTAAGATAGATATTTTTATTGCAAGTAATCATCCATATATTCAAGAACAATTTAAGCGTCGAAGTAAAGAAACGGTAACCCAGAATCCGCAAAAGAGTGCTTATGTAGCTACACCCGAAGATACTATCTTAAGTAAGTTGGAGTGGTTTCGTAAAGGTGGTGAAGTATCCGACCGTCAGTGGACAGATGTATTAGGAATAATTAAGTTACAAAAGGAAGAGGTGGATATGGCTTATCTCCACGAATGGGCTAATAAACTCAATTTGGGTGATTTACTTAGAAAGGGATTAGAGGAGGCAGGAATAGAGGAATGAAACTCAAAAAAGCAATAATAAAAGAGAATGCTCTAAAAGAATACCTTAAAAGAAATCCAAAAGTAGCCTTAGCCTTTATCTTTGGTTCTTATGCAACTGGATTTGCCCATAAAGAATCGGATTTTGATGTAGCTGTTTATCTCAGAGATTATCCTTGTTCGTTACTCTCTTCTCAAGTTATTCGCTATGAGGAAGGAATAATGCAGGAGGAAGATGATATCTGGTTTGAAATATCACAGATTGTCCACAAAGAGGTTAATATAGTCTGTCTAAATATAGCCCCAGCGAACTTAATTTGTAGTGTTATAACGACTGGGATACCGTTGATCATTAAAGATAAGAGATTATATTGGGAGCTTTATTTAAGGGCAAGTGCGGAGGCAGAGGATTTTTTGGGATTTTGCGAAGATTTCTATAGAATTAAACAAAGGGCAAAATCTTTAACCAAAGAAGATAAAAATAGATTATTGATGAGGGTTGATTTTTTAGATGACCAGGTAAAGGAAATTGAACGGTTTAGAAGTTTAACCCAGCAAGAATATATAGAGGATAAGGATAAAAGAAGAATTATAGAAAGATGGGCTGAAAATACTATTAACGCACTTATTGATACAGCCAAGATTATTTTAGCCTCAGAACACAAACCTATGCCAAAGAGTTACGAGGATACCCTGCTCCATTTTGGTCTCCTTATAGGTTTATCCGAAGAAGAATCAAGAAAGTTTTCAAAATTCGCTAATCTGAGAAATATTCTGGCTCATGAATACCTGGATATTCTTTACCAGAGAATACAGGACTTTATTAAAGGATTTACACCGTTATATGAGAAGATTAAAAATTTTTTAAATGAATACTTAGAAGAAAATGCCAAATAGAATTAGTCTGTAATGCCTCAGTTATCAGTTGAAAAAGGTTCAAGGCTCAAGGTTGAGGTTAAGG
>JASEHU010000327.1 GCA_030018635.1 bacterium | reverse complement strand
AATAGCACGGGTTTTCTGTTCACCGTGAATTGCTGGTAAGAGGGATTAGGGGAATAGGTGATGGAGATAAAGGAAACGAGCGTTATTCTTTTGCCGGAGGAGATTATCCAACTGCTCGGTATCTGTGAGGATGCAGATAAGGAAAATGCCTTATCTTTTTTAAAGGAACTTCGTAAGAAGGTAGAAAAGGTTCAAAGTGGGGCTCGGTCTTCATATCAGCGAGGCGGACACATAGGACCGGCTAAATTCAAATAAGAGTAAGCGTTCAGGTGTCAGGTATCAGCAATCAGGTAAAGAGAAAAGTTAAGATAAGGGAAGTTTTTCTCTGATGTATCTCTCCTTACCTGATACCTGACACTTGATACCTGAACACTTACGAGGAAAGACTGATGTTACCAAGAATATTAATTTCAATAGGCTTTTTAACCTTAGCCGTTACAAATGGATGGACAGAAACGGCTACATCTCAAGGGTCAAATCCAGGGATTGTCTGGTGGGTCTGGCCATTAATCCTTTTCATAGTTACATTCCTTTTAGGCATTTTGGCGGTCTTAGGTGGGGTAGGAGGAGGGGTACTTTTTGTGCCTATAGTGGGAGGCTTTTTCCCTTTTCATCTTGATTTTGTTCGAGGGGCAGGATTGTTGGTTGCTCTATCAGGTGCTTTAGCCGCAGGGCCGGGGTTGTTACGCACCGGCATGGCAAATTTACGATTAGCCTTACCATTGGCATTGATAGGGTCTATTTCTTCTATCGTTGGCGCCATGATGGGATTGGCATTACCTACAAATATAATCCAAACTGCCTTAGGTAGCACTATCCTGGGTATTGTCTTGTTAATGTTCATAGCCAAAAAGTCTGAGTTCCCTAATGTTCCCAAGGCAGATGCCCTTTCATCCGCTTTGCATATCAACGGTATCTACCATGAATTAACCACCGGCAGGGATATTCACTGGCAGATTCATCGAACACCTATAGGTTTGCTTATGTTTATTTTGATTGGATTTATGGCCGGTATGTTTGGTTTAGGTGCAGGTTGGGCGAATGTACCAGTGCTAAACCTGTTGTTAGGTGCTCCCTTGAAGGTTTCCATAGCTACCAGTAAGTTTATGCTTTCTATTGTTGATACTTCTGCGGCATGGGTTTATCTTAATCAAGGGGCAGTCCTGGCAATGATTACCGTCCCTTCAATTATCGGCATTATGTTAGGTTCCTTAGTTGGTGTGCGAATGCTCAAGAAAGCCAAACCGGCGGTGATTCGTCAGGTAGTAATTATTATGTTGTTGGTAGCCGGGTTACGGGCATTGCTGAAAGGGCTGGGAATATGGAGGTAATACTAAGTTGCATTCAAAGATATAAAAATGATTTTGGATTTTCGATTTTCGATTTTGGATTGAAATTGAAGGATATAAGATTCCTCAATCGAAAATCGAAAATCCAAAATTCCATAAAGGAGATAAAAAATGGAAGCAGATGACAAGAAACAATATGCAACACCGGAACAACTTGTTTATGCTAATATACTGGAGGCAGGGATGAGGATTGGTTTTGTTCTACTAATAGTTACCTTTGCCCTTTATGTTTTTGGTGTGATACCACCACAGATTCCACTTACTGAAATATCTAACTATTGGTGTATGTCTGCCGAAGAATATCTCCAGGCCGCTCACCTTCCTACCGGCTGGGGCTGGGTTAATTTACTTGGTAAGGGTGACATGCTAAATTTCATTGGAATTGCTTTTTTGTCAACAGTAACCATCTTTTGCTTTATTCGGATTCTGCCAATTTTGTTTAAGAAGAAAGATATGGTCTATGGAGTTATTGTCTTAGCGGAGGTATTGGTGCTAATACTTGCGGCTTCAGGTATTCTGCAGGTAGGGGAATAATATGAAATGTAGAATGTAGAAGGAAGGCACGACTTCATAATTTATAGTGAAAAGTGAATAGTGAAAAACTAATAACTTTTCACTTTTCACTTTTCACTTATTTCATAATTCTACATTCAATATTTCGTTTTATCGCTTTCCCCAATTTTCTTACAAAAACTTCAGTGCCGTTTTAATTAACTGCTCAATATCAAATTCTTCTTTAAGTATATCCTGAGCCTTATTCGTTGCCTGAGTGGCTATATCCTTTTTATATCCAAGAGAAATTAAAGCCAATATGGCATCTTCTATGTCTTTTTTATCTGATTTGGTTTCCGGCAATAATTCCTTGACAAGATAATCCTCTTCTTTGAGTTTATCCTTTAATTCCAAAATTAATCTTTGAGCGGTTTTTTTACCAATGCCACTAATAGAGGTTAAGGTAGTCATATCCTCTTTAATAATAGCCTGGTGAAATTGAGATGTTTCGATACTTGAAAGAATAGTTAAGGCACTCCTTGGACCTACACCGCTAATAGAAATCAGGGTTGAAAAAAGTCTTTTTTCCTCCAGTGTGTAAAATCCGTATAAAGACAGGTCGTCTTCTCTAACTGCTAAATGGGTGAATAGCCTGATTTCTTCTGATATTTCTGGTAATTTATGGTAAGTAGATAAAGGGACATGGACTCCATATCCTACACCGTTAACCTCTATAAGCACATAAGTAGGCAATTTATCTTTTAAAATTCCAGTCAAACTGTCAATCATAAATTTCCTCTATTTGTATTAGGGATTAGGGGTTAGGGAACAGGGAAAGAAAATGTAATCACTAATCACTAATCACTAATCACTAATCACTAATCACTAATCACTAATCA
>JASEHU010000326.1 GCA_030018635.1 bacterium | reverse complement strand
TTACAGGATTTTTTTATCGTTCTTCCGTCGTTTAAGAATAGCCACACCCAAATCATTTTAAAGAATAAGCGAAAAGAAAATATTGAACGGATGGCAAAATTTATAGATAGCAAAGACTCGTACGCTAAAGGGCATTCTGAAGAAGTAAGAGCAATAGCAGTAGGAATTGGTAAGGAGTTAAATCGAAAAGAAGAAGATATTGAACAACTGGAGATTATGGCTACAATTCATGATTTTACTCGATTAGGAAATTACGATATTAAGGAGATTATGGAGGAAATCAAGGAAACTCCTGATCTTTCAAAAATAATTCCTAAATTAATAAACAATTTAGATAGGATAGAACCTACCTTTGAGCATTATTATGAATCTTTTGAGGAGGAAATAGGTAAAAACTCTTTAGAAGAGATAGTGGCAGTTGCAGATGCTTATACTTTATTTGTTAATCCTCCAGGAGATATTCTTAGTCCTGAGGAGGCTTTTGACCGTCTGGAGAGCGACGAAAGATTTAGCCCAAAGATCCTCAATGCATTATGGATAGCTCAGGATAAGAGGAGACTTTTAAGAGAAAAGAAGATGTTTTTGCAAAAGAAAGAAGAAATTCAGAAGGAGTATCCTGATGATAAATTCGTAGTGCTCTCAAGTGGTGAGGTTATCGGGAGGGGAAATGATGATTGGGAGCTTGCTCGAAAATATGGCTCTATCCCTATATACATTGGTCAATTGCGGGGAGAAAGAAAAGTTGCCTATATGCTTTCACCAAAAAGAGGAAATACAGGCTGAATGCGGGTTAAAACGATTTTTGAGGTAAAATACACGGAGGGATAAAAATAGATGTTCACTACCTACGAGAAAGAACCTATTTTAAAAATTGATGTAATTAATCCTATAAATGAAAAAGAAGAGAAATCTGTAGAATTTATGGTAGATACAGGAGCATCCGGGATAATTGTTATACCAACCAATATTATTGGAAAACTGAAGCTTACCGCCCATAAAGATGATGTATCTATTATAAATTGGGAGGGAAAGGAAGATAAGGTATCAGGTTATAAAGTGAATCTTTCTCTGGAAAACTCTCTACCCAAAGAATTCGAGGTTGTCTCAACTAATGGACCAATCGGTTTAATAGGAGATCGCCTTTTAGAATTAAATAAGTATGTTTTTCTTTGGGATATAAGAAATCGTGGATTTGGAATTTTTAGGGATTGTGCATATCTTCAAAGTAGTCCTACGCTTAAAGTAGAGCTTTCTGATTAAAAGGGGTAATGCAAATGAAAGAAAAATACAAAATATTAATTGTTGATGACGATGAAAATTTCAGAAAGGCCCTTATAAGGTTCTTATCCGCTAATAAATTTGTTGCAGAAGAAGTTAAAAGTGGTGAAGAAGCCATAGAACGGCTAAAGAAAGAAAGTTTTGCTATTATCTTCTTAGACCTGGATATGCCTGGGATGGGAGGTTTGAAAGCATTAAAAATTATAAAAGAAAACCATCCTCATATATATGTAATTATCATTACCGCAAGTATATATGGTGATGCTGAGACTATTAACGAAGCAAGGGACTCAGGGGCAGATGATTTTATATTTAAAGGAGATAAGGATGAGTTAATATTTAGAATTAGTAAGGCTATATCAAAGATAGAATTAAAAAGGATTATTATCTGGCTAATTAAATATTATATAGAAAGATACGCTGAAATCTACAAGAAAAAGTCATTAGAAATTTCTGCAGAGTTAGAAAAATCCTTGCAGAATTATTCGTATAAAGAAGATAATATTAAGGAATTAATAGAGAGGATTGAGGAGGCAATCAAATCTACTACGGGTGATACAATTCATTCCCTTGGTAAACCCTCAAATGATAAAAAAGAAAAACCATCTTTAATGATTAGAATATTGGATGGAGGATTTAAGGTAGAAGTAAAGGCAGGAAAGAAGGCAAAAGAGCTTGATTTTGGCAAATCAAAAAAGGGGACACCACAGGTTAAAGAATTATTAAGTTGGCTTATAGATGGAAATCCGCATCCAAAACAAGAGATTATATTTGAGTTATGGCCTGAGAGTAAGTTTGAACCGAAAAACATAGAATGGGAAGACAAATATACAGATAGACTACATGTAGCCTTGAGCAAACTTCGAGAATTACTTGCTCCCTATGAAATTAAGGTGATATTAGAAGGTGGGATATTATCTATAGACAAGGGCAGTTTCAAATGTGACCTTGACCCATTTTTTGAAGATTATAAATCAGGTAATCTTGAGGCAGCAAGAGGCTTTTTTGATAAAAAATTTACATTGAACAAATTCTATGAGTTGGAAACAAATTATAAAAAAGAATATAGATTTCTTATGCCAAGGTATAAAGAATTACTTGAGAAACTAATAGAGAATTACTCAAACCTCCAGGATAATATCAAGAAACAAAAATATTATAATTTACTTGAAAATTACTTACAGGAATTATTGAAAATCAGGGAAAATAGTCTCAGGCACACCCCTTATGAGACAGCAATAGCTTATTTTCAAATAATAGAATTGTATGAAAGACATGGGGATAATAGAAAGATGCAAGAGAAAATTAAACAATATGAAGATTGGTACGAAGTTAATAGCCGAGAATTTCTTCCTTCAACCTATACCCAAATTTAACCTATCGTAGGTCATTCCGTTAATAACTAATGGGTTATACCATTTGTTTTTATGGGTATGTATTCCCCCTTAAAAAAGGGGGTTAGGGGGTTGTCCCTTTCTCCTAAAAATACAAC
>JASEHU010000325.1 GCA_030018635.1 bacterium | reverse complement strand
CGGCAGGCAGGTGTAGCCGTGATTGGAGGTTTTCATTCGCCAATGGAATGTGAGTGCTTGAGGATTTTGCTACGAGGCACACAGCCTGTCATCGTTTGTCCTGCCCGAAACATTACGAAAATGCGGATACGAGCAGAATACAAGCAACCGATTGAGAAGGGACGATTGCTGTTTATATCACCTTTTGCCGAGAAACAACGCCGCGCCACTATTCAAACAGCAATTTACCGCAATCAGTTTGTTGCTGCTCTGGCTAATTATATCTTTGTTGCGCATGCTGAAATAGGCAGTAAGACAGAACAATTCTGTCGCGAAGTCCTTAAATGGCAAAAGCCGCTTTATACACTCAAAGATGATGCCAACATAGAGCTTATTGCTTTAGGTGCGAAACCAGTAAAACCAGGCAATGTATCTGAATGGGTGGATTAGGGGGATATTGTTGAGTTTTTGACTTTTTTAAAATAACGGAGTTAACTAAAATGGAACAATTATATCAAATCCTTGAAGATAATTTTGGCTTTACTCAATTTAAACCTGGTCAGTTAGAAATTATCCAGTCTGTCTTATCCAAAAGAGATACACTTGGGATTTTACCGACGGCAGGTGGGAAGTCTCTCTGCTATCAATTGCAGGCTATCATCCTTCCAGGGGTTACCATAGTTATTTCCCCACTTATTGCCTTGATGAAGGACCAGGTAGACTCCTTTGAGGAATATGGGCATACAACCGCAACTTATATCAATTCAGCCTTGTTTAATAGTCAAATAGAAGTCAGACTGCAAAAACTTAAACAAGGTGAATTTAAACTTCTTTACATCTCACCGGAACGGATGGTTATACCGGCATTCCAAAAAGTATTATCGGAAATCAATATTAATTTATTTGTCGTCGATGAGGCACATTGTGTCAGTCAGTGGGGGCATGATTTCAGACCTGAATATTTAAAACTTAAAAACCTGTTCGCTAAACATACAGATGTGCCGATATTAGCTATTACCGCTACCGCTACCCAGCAGGTCAGACAGGACATTATAACTAATTTAGGAATGCGTAGGGTTAACCAGGTAATTGTGGGTTTTGACCGTCCTAATCTTGAATTTAGTGTTATTGCCGCCCGACAACCTGAGAAAAGCGAGCATTTATTGAAAATCTTAAAACAGGAAGCCGGTAGTTTTATTGTCTATGTAGCCAGGCAAAGGGATGCCGAGGAAATAGCCAATTTCCTGAAAGAGAATCAAATCTCTGCCTTAGCCTATCATGCTGGGTTTGAAAATCACCTGCGGGGTAAGATACAAGAATCCTTTATGTCCGGTATAACACGGGTAATCGTTGCTACCATTGCCTTTGGGTTGGGGATTGACAAACCTGATATTCGCGGCATTATTCATTATCATCTTCCTGCCTCTCTGGAGGCATATTATCAGGAGGCAGGCAGGTCAGGCAGGGATGGACAAAAGGCAAAATGTATCCTGCTGTTTAATCGAAGGGACATATTTATACGCACCTATTTTATCTATCAACATTATCCCTCTGCAAAAGAGGTCTATTGGATATATTGCCGATTATGTGAAGGGGCTACAACTCAACAAATAATCGAATCCGGGAAAAATATCCACGAGACAAAAATGAATGTAGCCCTGCGGCTGTTAGAAGATACAGGTTGTCTGGAAATAGGAGAAAATCAGACCTTTAAGGTCGAAAAAAGGAAATGGCTCAACCTGGATTTAAGTAATGAGAAAAAAAGAAAGGCACGGGATTTAGACAGATTATACAAGATGGTTGAATATGCAGAAATTAATTCCTGTCGCCGGGCTTTTATCCTGAAATATTTTAACGAGCAAAAATTACCTGATTCACCCTGTCATAATTGTGATGTTTGCCTTGGGCTGACCACTACCCCTTTAAAAAGCCTACACCAGGAAGAGGTTGATGCTATCATTTATGAATGCGTCAAGAAGTATAGTGGGCAGATGGACCGAAGCGGTTTTGCCCAACTCCTCAATGGAAGTAAAAACAAGACGATGGATTTTCTTCAATTAAAAACCTCACCATTTTATGCCCGGTTAAATTCTTTTACGCAAAAAGAGATTACCGCTTATATTGATAACCTCATATCTTGCGGTAAATTTGAGTTGGTCAGAAAGGATTATCCACTACTATTTATTGCCGGGGATAACCCTGTTCAGGTATTACCGTTAGAGAGCGATAGGGATAAGAATCCCGTGGATAAACCTGTTCCTCGAAAGGTAGGATTAGAGATACTTCGGTTGGTCAAAAGTTTTAACGGTCAATTACCTTTGTCCAGTATAGCCAATGTCTTGAGGGGAGCAAAAAGTTCCGATGTAACTGTTAAATATGGACAGGAATACTTTGGCACACATTTTGGGCTACTTAAGGAATATGATTACCATCAGTTAAAGGAATTTATTGGCTTGATGTTCGATAAGGGCTATCTCTACTACGAAGAAAAGAACAAACTACGGCTAACCGCAAAAGGTATTGATACATTGGCAATCGCTACGTCTTCTGGTATCAGCAGACAGATAGTTGACTGAACTTTTGCAAATTTTGTAGTTATTCACGGCTTGAAATTTGAAATTGGAAAGTAGAAATTAGGAGTAAAATCCCTTGTTCCTCACTTTTTGTTCTTTATTCCTTAAACCCTAAACCCTGTTTCTTGAACTTTAAACCTACTGGTAACTGGGGGATTACGAAAGGAAGTAACCGCTCAGTGAACGGTGGAAAGATGAAGTTGAGAGGATGAGAAGGTAAGA
>JASEHU010000324.1 GCA_030018635.1 bacterium | reverse complement strand
AGGAGTCAGAATAAACCTCACTCCAGGAGCGCCTTTTTTATTCTGACTCCTGACTTCTGAATTCTGACTACTGGAGCACCCACAATATCAAATGTTATGAACCATTAGTAAGGATTTTCTCCACTACAGATGAGTTTTATTGTGAGTACGAAAAAGTTCTACAAGAGAACAAAAATATGCCGAAAAAAGTTTATATCCACACCTTTGGCTGTCAAATGAATAAATATGATTCGGAAACAATTGCCGGAATCTTGCAGGATTATTCCTTGATTGATGACCCAGAAAAGGCTAATCTTATCCTTATTAATACCTGTGCAGTGCGGCAACATGCAGAAGACAAGGTTTATTCTTTAGTTGGCAGGCTTTCTATAATCAAGAAAGATAATCCTGACTTAAAGATAGGTCTGTGTGGTTGCCTGGCCGAACAGTATGGAGAAAATCTTTTAAAAAGATTTTCTGCCCTGGACATGGTAATTGGACCGGATAATATCTATAAACTACCTGGTTTATTGGATGAACTTTATAAAGGCAGACGGATAGTTTTAACAGGGCATCCATCAGAATCGGTAAGGAGTCTGCCCACAAAACGAGTTGATAAAATAAAGGCTTATGTGCCTATAGTTTTAGGGTGTAATAATCGGTGCTCCTATTGTGTCGTCCCCTGGACAAGAGGAAATATTAGAAGTAGAACTCCACAACAGATACTAAATGAACTAAAAAACCTTGCCAATTCAGGCTATCAAGAGGTTACCCTCTTAGGTCAAAATGTGAATGATTACGGATGTGATTTTAAAGACTCCCCGATTGCAGGTTTGAAATCTGTTGCAGGTTTGGAACCTGTTGCAGGTTTGGAACCTGTTGATTTCTGCAAATTATTAATAATGGTTAATGAACTCGATGGTTTAAAGAGAATACGATTCATTACCTCTCACCCCAAAAATTTTAAGTCTGAACTGATAAATACCCTCCCACAACTCCAAAAGGTTTGTGAATATATCCACTTACCTCTTCAATCAGGTTCGAATAAAATCCTAAAGTTAATGAATCGAGGCTACACCATAGAATTTTATCAACAACTTGTGGAGGACATACGACAAAAAATCCCCACTGTAAGTATTACTACTGATGTAATCGTGGGTTTTCCGGGTGAAGAAGAAGAGGATTTTAACCAAACCCTAAAAGCAGTAGAAGAGATAAGATTCGATTCTGCATTTACCTTTAAATTTTCACCACGACCCAATACCCCATCGGCAACCTATCCTGACCAACTTAGTTCAGAGGTTAAACAAGATAGGTTAGAAAAATTAATTGCGAGTACCTCAAGAATTACAAAAGAAAAAAATAGCCGGTTAATTGAGGGAATAGAAGAGATTCTAGTTGAGGGCCAAAATCCTAAAGACACATCCTTTTTTATGGGTAGAACAAGGACAGATAAAATAGTTTTTTTTAAGGCAAACGCGGATTCATTAATAGGTAAAATGGTGAAGGTTAAAATTATAGGTTGTGGAACATTTAGCCTTAAAGGAGAACTTTTGTAAAAAGAGAAGAAAGCAATGAACACGGTTACACGGTTAGAGATTATCTTCAAAGGGTTAAAATAAAGTTTGACAATATTTAAAAAGTTTATTATAATATTTATAATGAATTTACCAAACAAATTAACCTTATTACGAATTATTCTTGTGCCTTTTTTTGTGGTATTTTTAGCCTATGATAATGTTTATACCTGGTATCTAAGTCTATTGGTATTTGTTATAGCGGCAATTACCGATATTTATGACGGTAAGATTGCCAGAAAATATGGTATAGAAACTACCTTTGGGAAATTTGCCGACCCATTAGCCGATAAAATATTAGTTGCCTCTGCATTTATCTATTTTGTAACCATACCGGCTTTACACATACCTGCATGGATGGTAATCTTGATTATTGCTCGGGAGTTTGTCGTTACAGGACTTAGATTAGTGGCTATGTCCAAAGGGGTAGTCATTCCTGCTTCTCTAAAAGGTAAATTAAAAACCACATTCCAGATTACAACCATTATCATTATCCTTCTTATCCTGCTTATAAAGGCATACCTAAGAGACATACTTGGAGTAAGTGATATTCCTTTATCCCTTACATTGGCTTTAGAATATACCCCGTTAATCTTGATGTCCATAACGACCCTTTTTACGGTTATCACAGGTATCTGGTTCACTATTTTGCACAAAAAACTCTTGACACAATGAGGTGCCAATTTGTCAAAATTAGAAAAAGTTTTTGATTTTACTATTAAGTTGCTCGCCAGTGGATGCTTTACCGGCTATTCCAAATTTGCCTCAGGCACGGTCGGATGTTTTTTTATCGGCATCCCAACCTATTTATTCATTTATTAT
Source organism: bacterium (assembly GCA_030018635.1). GTDB lineage: Bacteria > UBA9089 > CG2-30-40-21 > CG2-30-40-21 > SBAY01 > SBAY01. The sequence continues at coordinate 413 of JASEHU010000324.1, read as the reverse complement.
CTATCTCATCATTGCCTTTTTATTAAGCCTGATTTGTGTTATGCTTTAGTTGTGGCAATTTTGACGATAATAGGTATTTGGGTAAGTGGGCGGGCAGAGATTATTTTTGCTCAAAAGGATTCAGGGAAAATCGTGATAGACGAGGTTGTGGGCTATCTTTTTACTATGTTTGCCCTGCCGTTAAATATGCCTTTTATTCTCCTTGGCTTTGTTTTATTCAGGATATTTGATGTCTGGAAACCGCTTTTTATTCGTTCATTACAAAATCTTCCAGGGGGATATGGGGTAATGTTGGACGATTGTGCAAGTGGTATATTAACTTGTGTTATACTTCATATTATAAAAATTATATTCTTTTAAAATAATTCGACCTGTGCAATCAAGTACCTTATAAACCGCTAAAGCGGTTATTT
>JASEHU010000323.1 GCA_030018635.1 bacterium | reverse complement strand
CTCCTGAATTCTGACTACTGGAGCACCCACAATATCAAATGTTATGAACCACTACTACTATAATATACCAAAGATTTACTTAGATGTCAAGTATTTTCGATGCGAAAAATTATTGACAAAGAATAAGTTGTGTGATAATATATCAGGAGTCAGGTATCAGGTAAGGAAGAAGACCAATAACCAATAACCAATAACCTTTTTCCCTCTTCTTTACCTAACACCTGATACCTGATACCTACCAAAAAGGAGATGTTGATGAATGATATTTTAGTGAGTGTGATTTTGGGTATTGTTGAGGGAATTACGGAATTTCTTCCTGTTAGTTCCACAGGACATTTGATACTTGCCGGGCACTATTTGAAATTTACTGGTGAAAAGGCTAATGCCTTCGATATTTTCATCCAGTTGGGTGCTATACTTGCTGTTTTAGGCTATTTCCGCAGACGGCTTTGGTGGTTGATTCAAAGTTTGTTAGGCAAACCAGGCACACCGGATAGTTTGCCACAAGACATTGCCCGACGCTTTAGCCTTGGGATAATCATTGCCTTCATTCCTTCGGCTGTATTGGGTTTTCTGTTTCATGACAGTATCGAAGATAGATTGTTCACCCCTAAGGTAGTAGCTTATGCCTTAATTGTTGGTGGTCTGGCTATCCTGATTATCGAGCGATGTTGCCAGAATCCAAAGACCTTTGTTATGGAACATATAAGTCTGCAAAAATCATTTTGGATTGGTGTTGCCCAGTGTTTTTCCCTTATTCCGGGTATGTCCCGGTCGGCATCAACTATTATGGGGGGATTGGTTGTGGGATTAAATCGTGAGGCGGCGGCTGAATTTTCCTTTTTTCTGGCTATCCCAACAATGTTTGCCGCAACGCTCTACAGCCTGTTAAAAATACTTCCATCCCTTTGTTCTGCGGATGCAGTCATCTTTGGCACTGGTTTTATTGTCTCGTTTATAGTTGCCTGGTTGGTAATTGCTGGATTTATGGCCTTCATTAAACGACACAACTTTATGGTTTTTGGTTGGTATCGAATTATTCTGGGCTTAATTATTCTAATCCTTTTATAAATTTTCGATTTTCGATTGAAGAAATCGAACCATAAATTATGAGGTATTTTCCGAGTGAAAAAGGCTAAAACAATTATGATTCAGGGAACCGGCTCAGGTGTAGGCAAAAGTGTTCTTGTCAGTGCCTTGTGTCGGATATTTCTTCAGGATGGTTACCGTGTTGCCCCTTTTAAGGCACAGAATATGGCTTTAAATTCCTATGTTACCGAAGACGGCGGAGAGATTGGCAGGGCACAAGCCACCCAGTCACAAGCCTGCAGGATTAAACCTACCGTAGATATGAATCCAATCCTGATTAAACCTACCTCTCAAACCTCAGCCCAGATTATATTGCACGGAAAACCGGTAAAAAATATGTCTGTTTATGAATACAAAGATTATAAAAAACCGGTTTTTAATCAGGTCCAGGAATCATTAGAACAACTGCGTCAGGGGTATGAAATTGTGGTTATAGAAGGGGCAGGTAGCCCAGCAGAGATAAATTTAAAAAGACATGATATAGTCAATATGAAGATAGCAAAAATTGCCTCTGCACCGGTTATTCTTGTAGGAGACATTGACCGCGGAGGGGTATTTGCCTGGCTTATTGGGACATTACAATTATTGACCGACTATGAAAAAAGGATGGTCAAGGGATTTATTATCAATAAATTTCGAGGGGATAAACGATTATTAAAATCAGGAATCAAATTTTTAGAAAGATATACCGGAATAAAGGTATTGGGAATAATTCCTTATTTTGAGGATATAAAAATTCCTGAGGAGGATTCCGCAACGGGGCAGGTCTCTTCAACGAGGCAAGCCTCAACGAGGCAAGCTTCAACGAGGCAAGCCTCTTTAAAAAACAAAAAGAAGGGCAGAGAAGTAATAGATATCGCCGTGATTAGACTGCCACATATATCTAATTTTACCGACTTTGACGCCTTAGAGAATGAACCGGATGTTAGCCTGCGTTATGTTCACGACAAAGAAGAACTATATAATCCTGATGTAACTATTATCCCCGGAACAAAAAACACGATAGAGGATTTGAATTATCTTAAGCGGTCAGGGTTAGCCCAAAAGATAATCTCAAATTTCGAGTCCCAACCCAAAAAACCACCTCGTTCAAATATCCTGATTGGTATTTGCGGTGGCTACCAAATATTAGGGGAATGGATTTATGACCTGATTGATGTGGAGTCAAAGAGGAAAAAAAGGATAAGGAGTTTAGGAATTTTGCCCATAATTACCCAGATGTGTCCGGAAAAAATTTTATCCCAGGTAAAAGCCAGAGATTTATCTTCAGGTATTGAGGTGATAGGTTATGAAATCCATCACGGCAGGTCTGAAGTAACTAAAGAAATAGAGCCTATGTTTGAAATTTCCGAGTTTATGAACAAGGTTGGAGTGAAAAAGATAGATGGTGCACGGATACAAGATGAAAAGGCTCATCTGGTTAGATGTTGGGGGACATACATCCATGGGGTATTTGATAACGATACCTTCCGCAGAAATTTCTTGAATGACATAAGAGCCAGAAAAGGGATGCCACCTTTAACTGAAGGCAAAACCTATAATGTGGACCTCGAAATTAATAAACTCAGCGCTCTGGTGCGAGAAAATATTAATCTGGATTTATTGTATGAGATTTTAGATGGTGGGAAATAGATACTACTGGGTCATAACATTTGATATTGGGGGTATCTATGATAGAATCCAGTAGTCAGAATCCAGGAGTCA
>JASEHU010000322.1 GCA_030018635.1 bacterium | reverse complement strand
GACTCCTGGATTCTATCATAGATACCCCCAATATCAAATGGAATGACCCAGTAGTTATAATATAAATACTGATGGAGGGTTGCCTCCCATCATTGACCGATTACACTTATATTACTTACTTGAGTGTCTCCTACTTCTTGAGCTATTACCTTATCCCCTTATAAAATAATCCATCAAGGTATGTCCCTTCTCAAAATGGAGCAGGCTATTTTTAGGAGATAATTCATTATAGGAGGTTATTTTATCAGGGGTGATATTATAGCCAAAGAGGATGAATGGAACCTCATCTGCGGTATGTGTTTTTGATGAAATTGGGGTTGGATGGTCAGTTAAGGCTAAAATCCTCACTTTACCTTCGAATTTTGGTAGTGCCTTGACAATAGTGCCTACAGTCATTGAATCAAAATCCTCAATCGCTTTAATTTTTGCCTGCAAATCACCATTATGTCCTGCTTCATCAGGTGCTTCTACATGAATAAAGATAAAATCTTTATCCTTTAATGCCGTTAAAGCGTACTCAGATTTACCCACAAAATTTGTATCAAGATAACCGGTTGCTCCCGGGACATTAATGATTTCCAATCCGGCACATTTTCCTATGCCTTTAATTAAGTCAACTGCAGAAATAACCGCTCCAGTAAGACCAAATCGTTGACCAAAGGTAGATATTTTTGGAGGTTTGCCCTGACCCCATAACCAGATCATACTTGCCTGATTTTTATTTTCCTTCTTCCTGTTTTGATTGACATTATGATTTTGTAAAAATTCCTGTGAGGCAAACATCAATTCCCGAATAATTTGTGCCCCGGAACCTGTTGGTAAATAAGGTTCGTAAGGTTTCCCAGTGATGTCGTGAGGTGGAGTACAGACCAGGGGGTAGAAGGTAGAAGGCAGGAGGCAAGAGGTAGTTTTTAAGGCACAATCTTTTATGACTATTAGATGGCGGTAACTAACCCCAGGGTAAAAATTGATCTGGTCACTACCGAGTGTCTTATCCAAAAACTTAATTAATTTTTTAGCCTCACTGCTTGAAATATGTCCGGCACTATAATCCGTTAGAATTTTTCCCTCTATGGTTACCAGATTACATCTAAAGGCAATCTCGTCCTCTTTTAGTTTAACGCCCATACTTACGGCTTCAAGGGGTGCCCGACCACTATAGTATTTTTCAGGGTCATAGCCCAGAACAGATAGATTGGCGACATCACTGCCTGGCGACATCCCCTTAGGGATAGTTTTAATCATACCAACCATCCCATTTTCAGCTAAGTAATCTAAATTTGGGGTATAAGCGGCCTGAAGCGGTGTTTTCCCGTCTAACTTCTCTATGGGATAATCTGCCATGCCATCGCCAACTAATAAAATATATTTCATAACAGTTCTTCCTTCTTTAAATTAACCAAATAATTCTTATTTCTAACTTTTATTCTATCTTTTCTCTCAATTTCATTGATAATCTCTAATGCTTCTTTACCAGATTTTATTATATCTCGTTTGATAAGTAAGGCGATTATATCTTCTATGTTGAATACATTCACTACACCTAATTTAGGACTTTTCTTATTTACCTTATTATCATTAGAAAGTAAAATAGTATTTTCTCTTTTAGCTAAGGTAATAGCTTCTATTTCTCCAAAACCTAAGAGTTTTTCTTCTTGTTCAATCTTAATAATGTTCTCCATTTCATCTTTTGTTAAAATGGGGAGATTAAGTTCCTTATTATCTACAAGATTTATAATGTAATCAACAAATTCATATCCTTTCTTTTTAGCTTTGATAACTTCGTCATAGACTCTATTAGGAACTATAAAATCTACTTTTCCAAAAAGCCCTTTCAGAAGATCAAATCTTTTTATTTTAGCGATACAACTGAGAATATCTGTGTCTATCACAACCTTCACTTTATCAACCTCTCTAACCCTTGCACCTTAGTTTCCAATACCTTTATAGATTCACTTCCTATTTTTCGTAATATTCCTCTTCTTCCCAATATTTCTTTAAATTCTATAGTACTTACTCCTGCGGTTTCTGCTGCTTTACCAATAGAGATTTTTTCTTCCATGAATAGTTTAATAGCTACCTCTACTCGTAAGTTTGTTCTCTCTTCAAGAAGTGAACGAATAGCGTCTTTGACTACTTCTTCTTCATTTGGGTAATACCCTATTGATACTAAGGTATTAACCTCTTCCTTAAAAAGTTCAGGTACTGCAATTGCCTTCATTCTTTTTATCTCCTTTTATCTCCTTCCAAAAAAATTCTCAATTCATTACTCACTTCCTACCAACTTTTTAAATTTTGGTAAGTCTTTAATATTATTAAAACCTGTGTCTTTTAACGCTTTTTCTTTATAATCTGGGTTTAGTGGTTTTAATATTCTAACAACTCCACTACCTTCTCTAAATTCGCTGGCACTACTGTCGGTTGGGTAGCGACTTTGATAGCCCTATCCGGGTCTTTTAATCCATGTCCTGTCAGAATACAGACTATAATCGGTAATCGGTAATCGGTAATCGGTAATCGGTTAAAATATCCTTGTTTATTTAGTTTAATTACCCCGGCGACCGATGCCGCAGAGGCCGGCTCAACAAATATTCCTTCGAGGCTGGCCAACATCTTGTAAGCCTCGATGATTTCGTCATCCGTAACCTTATCAATCAACCCGCCGGATTCATCCCTGGCCGCCTCGGCCTGTTTCCAGCTGGCCGGATTACCGATTTTGATGGCAGTAGCGATAGTTTGTGGATTTTCGATTATTTTGCCTTCAACGATTGGTGCCGCACCTGCGGCCTGAAAG
>JASEHU010000321.1 GCA_030018635.1 bacterium | reverse complement strand
ATCATGAGACTGAACACTTGAGAATAGCTCGAATGAATGCTGATACTCAAGGGAAAATGGTTGTGGCTCAACGGATAAATACAATAACAGAAAAATGCCCTGAGTGCGGTGAGACTTATGTGGCTAAAGGCGAGGCAATCACAGAAACAGTTGAGATAATAGCTACTCGGCAGACAGGAATGACATCTTCAGCAACATACAACCCTTCCCGTAATCATCCCCATGGTGTTGATTTGAAATTCCATGGGATAGGCAGATTGTTTGATGGGTATGGGTAGGATGAGCCGTTATTAGCAGTTAGTTAAGAGCCAGATTGAAATTCATTGCTTTTTGTCCAAGTTCGTGTTATAATAACAGCTACATTTTTTTTGACAGGATTAACAGGATAGACAGGATTAAAAAAATAATGTATCTTGTTAATCCTGTTATATGTCAAAAGTAATAATCGTTATGAAAAAGAAAGGTTTTTAAAATGCAAGTTCGTACTGTACAAGAAAACAAAGAAAGCGATAGCAATCAAGTCGATATTCTTTTGGGGCAAATAGAAGAATGGGACAATGCTTTAATTGAACATTTTTCTAAGGCACTCGTTATTGATGGTGCTTTAACCAGAAAACTTGTTAGTTTTCAAGCTAATAAAGCCCGTACACACTACAGCTGGTACAAATACAAAGAGGCATTCTCTGCTGATTTGGTGGAATATCTTTTCCGTAAATATAATTTTAAAAAAGGCAAAATACTTGATCCTTTTGCTGGAGCAGGAACCGCTTTATTTGCATGTTCCTCTTTAGGTTACAATTCTGAAGGTATTGAAGTATTGCCAGTTGGACAAAAAATTATAGAAGCAAATATTCTTGCAAGAGGCAAATATAAAAAAAATATCATTACAGGATTAGAGCATTGGTTGCTAAAGAAACCATGGAATACTGATGGCGAAACTAAAGATTTTGAAGTTCTTCGCATAACGGATGGTGCATATTCAAAAGAAACACATCATAAAATAAAGCGATACTTAAACGACTTGGAATACGAAGCGCAAGAATTAAAAGAAATTCTGTTATTTTCACTTCTGTGTATTCTTGAATTAATAAGTTATACAAGAAAGGATGGACAATACCTTCGCTGGGATTACAGATCTGGCCGAAGGAATGGCAAAAACACTTTTGATAAAGGGAAAATATTGACATTCGATGAGGCAATAGTGAATAAGCTCAATCAAATAAAACAAGATATGCCTCTCAGTGATACAAAAAATGATTTGTTTACTTTTATGCAACCAGATATCCCTGTTGGAAAGGTTGGCTTACTAAAAGGCTCTTGCTTAGAGATTCTTCCTAAATTGGAAAGCAGGTCTTATTCAGGAATAATCACGTCGCCACCTTACTGTAATCGATACGACTATACACGCACTTATGCGTTAGAACATGCACTACTGGGAGTCAATGAAATTGAATTATTGGATTTGCGGCAAGCCATGTTAAGTTGTACGGTTGAAAACAAAACAAAAGAACTTATCTGGTTAAATAAGGAATGGCAGACAGCTATAACTGTTTGCGATAGCTTTCCTTTGTTACAACATATACTCAGTTACTTGGATTATAAAAAAAATAAAAAAGAACTCAATAATAATGGTATTGCTCGTATGGTAAGAGGTTATTTTTATGAAATGGCTTGCGTTATTCAAGAATGTTATCGAGTATTAGATAAGAACGACATGATGTTCATGGTTAATGACAATGTTAGATATGCTGGAGTCGCAATTTCCGTAGACACAATTCTCTCAAAAATAGCTGAAGACATCGGATTTTATATAGAAAATATCCTTGTCCTACCTAAAGGTAAAGGAAATAGTTCTCAACAAATGGGTAAGCATGGTCGAGAGATATTGAGGAAATGTATCTATATATGGAGAAAGGATAAATAAATGCCGTTTAATAGTCACCTGAAATCATATAAAAGTTTAATTACTCCATACGAGGAGACACGAGCTGGCTTTATATCCTTGGCGTTAGAAAAAAACAAGAAGGCAACACCTTTTGTTGAGGAAGCTAAGGCACTCAAAGTATTTGCATTAAAAGCAAAAACACCAAAGGAACTCTTGCGGATAAGTGAAATACAAAATTCATTAGTAGCAGCCGCAGGAATTTCTGATAAGGCAAAGAATCATCTGCAAGAAGGAGATAAAAAAGAGGCGATCAAAGGGTTTATAAAAAATTTTCTTGAGCCTTCAGGCAAATCATTTGTAGATGAATTGGTCTACCGTTTTTTGCTTACAAGAGGGGATTCTCTTGGTGGCATCATGAGGAATTTAGCAGGAGCATTGGGCGAATGGCGATTTACAAGAATCCTTATATCTACATGTTCTGTAAGCGGAATAGAATTTGAGTATCTTGATTCAAAAAGTAGAATTTGGATGCATCCAGATTTTGAGCCAGAAATAGAGAAGCAGGTTAAAGGATTGCACTGGATGTCGTACGGAAATGAACGCACCTTGATTTATAACTTAACTGTGCCAATAGTGAAAAAGAATGTAGACCTATGTTTATTTGATTGTTCTCCAAACGAGATAATATCTGGAAGAAACAAGGATTCATCTTACCACAAACCAGAAAAATATCTCGCTCTTGGGGAAATAAAGGGTGGTATTGATCCAGCGGGAGCAGATGAACATTGGAAAACAGCAAATTCAGCACTTGAACGTATTAGAAAGGCTTTCACAGATAAGAATTGCTATCCTAAAACATTTTTTATAGGTGCAGCGATAGAGAATGCTATGGCTAAGGAAATATATCAGCAACTAAATAATAATACTCTATCAAATGGTGCCAATTTGACCAATGAAGAGCAAG
>JASEHU010000320.1 GCA_030018635.1 bacterium | reverse complement strand
AATGAATTTATCCTCTTGTTTTACACAAGTTAGCTATTCACGGACACCACCCAATCTTGACCCTCTCCACAACCTCTTTCCTTTTAATCTTTCGTGTAGAGGTTTTGGGTAGTTCTTCCTGCCAGATTTCAAAATCCACCACCCGCTTATAATCAGCTAAATTCTGACCATATTCCTTTATCTCATCATCGATTATTTTTCTTATCTCTTTGTCAGTTCCTTTAACATAATCGTAATCAGGGACGACAACAGCATAGACCTCCTCACCGCCTCTTTTATCTTTCTTGCCAAGCACACATATCTCTTTAATATACGGGCTTTTTAGAAGCTCTTCTTCTACTTCTTCTGGATGAATCTTTTTGCCGCCGGCAGAGATTATCAGATTTTTAATCCTGCCTTTGATATACAAAAATCCATCCTTATCGATTTCACCTATATCGCCGGTATGAAACCAGCCATCTTTTATTGCCTCTTGCGTTTTAACCAAATCTCTAAAATAACCCTTCATTAGATGCGGTCCCCTGGTAAGTATTTCACCTTCATCGCTAATTTTTACTTTTACCCCTTCTAACGGTTTACCAACAGAGCCGATACGGTTTTTTTGTAAGGTGTTAACTGAGATAACCGGTGAGGTTTCCGTAAGCCCATAACCTTGCAAAACAGGGATACCCATTAATCGAAAATTAGTCGCTAATTTCGGGTCAAGAGGTGCACCACCACTGATAAAACACTTCAGTCTACCTCCAAACCCTGCATGGATTTTTTTAAATAATACCTTCCTGATATTTCCAAATCCCCCAGATAACTTCGATATGTTCAGACTTACCTGAAATAATCTTTTAATCTCTGGAGATTTTTCAACCTCTTTCATAATACTTCGGTAAAACAACTGTAATATCAATGGCACGACAATCATAACAGTAGTCTTTGTCTCTTTCATCGTGGAGATGATTTCTGTAGGTTTTAATGTCTGGAGATAGGTAATACATACCCCTTTATGAAGCGGTGTCAGCAAGCTGCAGGTAAGCTCCAGGACATGATTTAATGGTAAGATAGAAAGAAAATTATCCTCGAAGTCATATTTTAGTAACTTGTTAAAAGAAAAAACCTGAAAAAAGAGGTTTTTATAGGTCAGTTCGACCCCTTTAGGATTTCCGGTAGTGCCGGAGGTATAAATAATTACGGCTGTATCTTCTAATGCTACCTTACGCTTTTCAGGTTCTCCTTCCGTATATTTCAATTCTTTCAAAGAAAGCACATCTTCATCACCTTCATCTAAGGATATTATTTTTTTGACATTTGCCTGGATATTTTTGATTACATCGACAAAATCAGATGATACAAAAACATACTCTGCCCCACAATCATTAAGGATATAAGTTAATTCTTTCTCCTTGAGTCTGACATCCAGAGGGACGACTATTCCGCCACAAGAAATAATCCCAAAGAAGGCTACTGCCCATTCAGGTCGATTTTCAGAAATGATAGCTACCCTATCGCCCTTTTGAATACCAAATTTAATCAAGGTAGAGGAGACATCAATAGCCCTATTTCCTAACTCAACATACGATATTTTCCTGTATTCTTTTCCATCTTTTATCTGTAACGCCGTCTTATCCCCATACCTTTTATTCCCCTCTTCCAAAAATTCTATAATATCACCAATATTATCTAATTCTTTCATGTTATTTCTCTCCTTATGTGTTTGGTGTTTGGTGTTTGGTGTCTGGTATTTTAGTTCTGCCACCAGACACCAGACTACCTAAACGGTTACCTTCGCTCTCTCTCTTATATTTTTAGATGGTATACTGCTCCAGACTGTTCTTGGTGGTATTTTTTCTCCCTTTCGAATTAATGACCCAGCGGCTATGATGGCCGAATCTCCAATCTCTACGCCAGGAAAAATAACAGAATTTAATCCTACTGTAACCCTATTTCCTATCTTCACAGGTCTAAGTTTTAATCTTCCCCTTTCAGCGGCATGACAGATTAAGGTAACATTTCCACCAATGACACTATCATCTCCTATTTCAAGCAGAGACACATCAGCCAATTTTTTAGAATTGATTTGTACCCGCCTACCTATTTTAGCACCCATCATCCGATAAAAAAACACATTTAACGGAGTAAGCATCATAAAATCCATAAAGGTTACTGAAACCACCAAGATAAATGCGTTGGCAAATGCCCATTTCAGCGCACCAATCGAAAAATAAGGATACTCCCCTTCTTTTAACTTTAAGCCGAATATTACCCTACAAAAAGCAACGACAAAGATTAAAGTAATCCCATAGATAAAATAGGTTGCGGCTAATGAGAATGAAACACCCAATACCCTCAAAGGAATAATCAATCCGGTGGAATTTTGCCAGACGATGAAAGTAAGGGATAATCCTGGGAATAAACTTATTCCAATAACCATCACACCTAATAAATACATAAATAATGTGAAGATAATTTGTATCAATGATTCAAAATCATTTAATTTCATTCTCTTTTTCTCCTGTTATCCTGATGCACCATGCCATTTGATTTTAGTGGTTTAGGTGGCCCCCCCTGCCCCCTATTTTATAATATCATAAAACATTGAAGATTGCAAGAGTTTTTTTATAGGTAGAATCTTCCAATACCATGTGGTAGCGGAAGCCCGAACTCGTTGGAGGAAGGGGGAATACCCTCAACAAGTTGAGGCTTCCAGGGTTAGGGGGTTAGGGTCAGGTTAGTGTCAAGTGCATTCTGTAATCAAGGTCTAACCCTCTGAACTCTCTGGACCCTGGGTGTTATTCGGGTAAAAAGTTTCGACCTGTGCAATCAAGTACTTTATAAACCGCTAAAGCGGTTATTTTCTTCC
>JASEHU010000031.1 GCA_030018635.1 bacterium | reverse complement strand
CCTTTTTTATTCTGACTCCTGACTCCTGAATTCTGACTACTGGAGCACCCACAATGTCAAATGTTATGAACCACTAAGGAAAAAGATAGTCTTCTTTTTTGCAATCCTGGTTAAGGGGTTTTATTTTGAATTGTTCGTAACATATTTTGGGCATAGCCATCATTTGGATATTTACTTAAAAGCGTGGTAAATGCCCTTTTTGCCTCTTCAAGGCGGTTTTGAGTAAAGTAAAGTGAGGCCATATTTTTAAGTGCCTCATAATTATTTGGGTCTAATCGAAGGATATTTTGACATTGCTCAATCACCTTATTAATTTCCTTCTTTCCGTAGTAGAGTCGCGCTAAGGTAGTATATAATTCTATGGATGGAGCGATTTTCACCTCCTCCAGATATTCAGAGATTGCCTCATCAACCTGGCCGCTGCCTTCATAAAGTAATGCCATCCGACGATGAATATCGGTAAGATTAGGATTTAATTCAAGCGCCTTCTTAAAATTCGTAATTGCCTCAGATATCATTTTTTTACCCGAATAAGCCCGGCCAAGATTATAATGGACAATGGGTAGATTGGCATCGATTTTAGCTGACTTGTTGAGTTCTTCTATTGCCTTCTCATATAACTCCATACCAAGGTAATTATTCCCACGATTATTATATCCGCCGGCACAATTGCGGATTATATCAAAAGCCTTTTCATCCTTTGAAACCTCTGGAGCGTTTGTGCCTCTCAGAATAATTTCTGTTGCCCCTTTTTCTAATTCCTTCAATATGGTGACCTTTGGGGTATTATCCTTTAATATCTTCAGGAAAAACCACACCGGAATAGTACTAAATCCCTTTGGAACAGGTTCATCCGAATATTGATAACATGGTCGTTTATCAAAGGTTTGGGTCAAAATTTCATTAAATCTTGCAAGTCCTAACTCAGTTGCCGATGTGGGATAAAGCTCAAATTTCATATCCCGGTATTTATACTTTATTTCCTTGGCATACCAATCCTGGAATAAAAACGGTGTATCTATCAAGGCCACATCCTGCCTTTTATTTTCTACATAGTGAAGATACCACACTGGAAAACCATTGACATCCCCTTTGATAAAAAGAGCGGCATTTTCATCTAAATTTTTTATTAAACTTACCCCTAAATCATGGGCAAAAAAGTAATTTCTATGGTCACAATGAAAATGATGGGTGGTGTATGGAATAATGGGAAGAAGGATAAATGGGGTTATAAGTAACGGCTTGGGAATTAATCTTGCTGTGCCCATGAGCCCATAACCAATAAAAATACTGAAGATAATATATCCAGGGATGTAGTAATCTTCTATGTTAGAAATACCATATCGAATAGAAGCGGCAATATCGGTTAAAAGAATCAAAAGCAAAAATATGCCTGTCCTCCTTTTCTCGGCAATAAGTAAAATCAAGCCTACTATTCCCAGGGGAACAATCCAGATGGTAAATTGATGTGGGAAAAAGTTAGTCAGATGATGTTGAAGGTTTTGCAACCAGATTTGTGGGGATGAGACAAAGAAATGGGCATAAGCCTTCAAGGTGATATAATCCATAAATCGGGGAAATGTTACCGGGTCACCCCAGTTAAGCGGTGGATGGACAGAGGCGCGAAGAGGTAAATACAAATATAAAAATAAGGGTAGGACAAAACAACAGATTAGCTTTATGAGGATGGAGGGTTCAAGGTTCAGGGTTGAGGGTTTTTTATTTTGCCACCAGGCTATCGTGATAAAAAAGATGCTTGCGGGAACTAAGTAGATTGTTTGCATGTGGTGCGTGAAGGATAAGCCGAGGGTGAGAGCGAATAAGTAAAGGTAAAATTTTGGATTTTGGATTTTGGATTTTGGATTTTTTACTTCTACTATTGTTTCCTGCCACTTTAGCAGGATAAAGATTAATAGCGTGGCAAACAGGGCATTGAGGGCGTATTTCTCGGCTATTACTGCCTGCTCCCAGAAGGTAATCGCAAAGCAAAGCATAAAAGCGGCTACCACCGCCGGGATAATAAGTGAAAAGTGAAAAGTGAAAAGTGAAAAATCTCTATTCCCATTATTACTTTCTACTTCCCACTTCCAGGTTTTAAATCTGTTCCAGGTTTTAAACCTGCTCCAGGTTTTAAACCTGTTCCCACTTCCAGATTTTAAATCTGTTCCAGGTTTTAAACCTGTTCCTACTTTTAAGCTTATAAAATACACCATCATGCAAGCTAAGGAGGCAAAAATCGCTGACATTAAGTTGAATCGATAGGCAATGTTGCCTATGGGCAGGAGTGTTGAGAATAGTTTACCAAATAAATTATAAAAAGGATATCCTGGGGGATGACAAATCCCCAGATGAAATGAGGCCGGTATCATATCCCCTGAATCATGAAACCCTATGTCAGGAGTAAGGGTTTTGAGGTAAACCAGGAAGCTGGCGAATAAAACAAGGATACCCAGAATATATTGGAGAGTATTAAACGGTAGAGGTGCAATCTCTTCCTTCAGATTAAAAAACCTGTGTTTGAATGAGTCCTTTTTCTTTTGCGGTTTCTGTCTAATTTTCTTCCTGGCCATTTTTAATAATTATTCCTAATGGTTCATAACATTTGATATTGTGGGTGCTCCAGCAGTCAGAATCCAGGAGTCAGAATAAACCTCACTCCAGGAGCGCCTTTTTTATTCTGACTCCTGACTCCTGAATTCTAACTACTGGAGCACCCACAATATCAAATGTTATAAACCCCTAATGATTATTCCTCAATAACCCATCCAAAAACTTCTATTTCGGCAATAGGTAAGACAGAAGGTTTAGGACTGTTAATTGTAGGACAAACCTTTAATTTGGATGTAGTTAAAGGGTTAAATGTTAAGGTAATGATATTCTTGCTGTCATTATTAATAGTTCTCATACTCTCCCATCTTTGATTCACTGTATCATAATAATAAAAAGATAGGTCAATATTGGGTATTTCGCCGGATGTTAAATAAACAATGACCTTATCGATTAGTCGGGAGTAATGGAAATCTAATTCGTACCACGAAGGGATTAAATCAGCACCTTCTTTATTCCCATCTATCAGGTGATTACTTAGTATGGAAACCGTAGTTTTATATTTAATCTGGGCAATATTCTGATAGAAGAGTTTTCTGGCATTAGTCAATTGTTGTTTAAGGCTTGCATTTTCTTGCTTTAGTCCCTCATTTTCCTGCTTTATTTTCTCCGCTTCCTTCAAGAGCTTTAAATCATTTAATACCCCGGCAAAGCAATATGTCGTCAAAGATAGGTTACTAATTACTAAAGTTAACAATAAAATTTTTCTTGTCATTTTTTCCTCCTCTTTATTTCAGTGATTCAATCTTATATATAAGGTTAAACCGTGTATGACCTTAACTAACTATAAGATCTATCTATATTATAACCTTTTCGTTAGCCTGCGTCAAGAATTATTTTTCTCCTTATGAAAATGTGTAAGCAATGAGAAGAGGAGAATAGGGAGAATTGGAGAGATTAGGTGGAGATTGGTAAAGGAAACAATAAATCTCTACCTGATCTCCACCCATCTCTACCAATCTCTACCCCACCGTTCACTGAGCAGTTACCGACAATTGCTAAAAAACTCTTGACAAAACACCAATTTTATAGTATATTTGAAATAAATGGGAAAAAATCGATTAGAGTTTGGGGAAAATGGGCGTAAAAGTAATTCTAACTGCTGATAATCATTTAAATAATTACTATGCCAGGATGTCTCCTGTCAGATTGGAGGCACGGCGAGCGATAATTCGTCAGGCATTTCAACAGACAATCGAATTTAGTCTTGAGCGACAGGTAGATTTATTTCTCCATGCTGGAGACTTGTTTGATATGCCGGAACCTCGAAATACTGAATTAATATTCGTGGCTAAGGAATTCCAGCGGCTATTAAAAGAGAATATCCAGATATTTTTAATTGGTGGAACCCACGATGTCCCCAAAACCCGCACCTTTGCTAAAGAAGGTATCCCTCAACGCATCTTCCATGAGGTTGAGCAGGCACATCTTTTATACGAAACTAACCAAATTCAAACTATTAAAACGAAAATTAAAGATTTGGATGTGAATGTTGGAGGACTTTCATACAACCCTAAACTTATCAAAGGAGATGACCCACTAAGTAACCTTACCTTTTCTACCATTGGCGATATAAATATCCTTTTACTTCATTATGGCATTGAAAATCATATGCCGCCGGATATTAATGAACCTTTGTTACGGTATGATACTCTTTCCCAATTGTCAGGGGTAAATTATATCTTTGTCGGACATCAACATAAGACTGAGGTGTTTGAAATAGGGGATAAGCAGGTGATTATCCCCGGGGCAACCGAACGGATGAGTTTTGGGGAAATGTCAAATCCGACAGGATTTTATTATTTAGAACTCGATAAAGGTGGTCTGGCAAATTTAGAATACATCAAGCTCGAACCTCAGCCAATGAATGAATTCAAGATTTCATTGACAACCTTTCCTTCATCCGGTGACCCAACCCCTTACATCATCGAGAGGCTTTCGCATGTATGTCATCCGGATAGTATTCTAAAATGTAGCCTTATTGGTGTGATAAATCGGGAGATGTATCATACACTTAGACCTTATGAAATATCACAATTTGGTCATAACCATAATTTTCATTTTGACCTGGATACAAAGGAATTAATTATAGAAGATGATATCATAAAAACTATCTCTACCGGAAGTATAAGTTCTAAAGATGAGATTAATTTGGTAGCCGGGGTGATGAGTGAGGAGGCAGAAGAAGAGGAAAAGAGATTAATTCAGGAGGCAAAGAACCTCATCTTTTCTGCCCTTTAAACTCCCTTTAATTCCTCCACATATTTTTGGGCAGAAAATGCGGCAGTCGCTCCATCACCACAGGCAGTGATTACCTGACGGAGGAGTTTATTTCGGCAATCACCGCAGGCAAAAATTCCCTGCTGAGATGACCTCATTTCCTCATCCGTAATAATATATCCTGATTCATCCAACTCTACAACCCCCTTGAGGAAATCCGTATTAGGGACAAGTCCAACGAAGATAAAGACACCTTTATAAGGGATTTCTGATGTTTGAAGGGTTTTAACATCCACAACCTTAACACCCGATACCATACCTTCACCCAAAATCTCCGTAACCCTTGAATTCCAGACAAACTCCATCTTCTCATTTGCCAGTGTTCGCTCCTGCAAGATTTTTGTTGCCCGTAATGAGTCCCGGCGGTGAATCAGGGTAACCTTTTTCGCAAATTTAGTTAAAAATAATGCCTCTTCTACAGCGGTATCGCCACCTCCAACAACAACTATTTCCTTATCTTTAAAAAGTGCCCCATCGCAGACCGCACAATACGAAACCCCTTTACCTCGAAATTTTGTCTCACCGGGAACCCCTAATTCTTTGGCCCTGGCGCCAGTGGCAATAATTATCGAGAGGGCCTCATACACCGTATCCCCTGCCGCTACTTTCCAGCCATCGCTATCTTTTTCTATAGCCGTAACATCTTCGGCAATAGACTCTAAGCCAAACTGTTCTGCTTGTTTTTTAAACCTATCCATCAATTCAAACCCACTAATTCCGGAAGGTATGCCTGGGTAGTTTTCAATCAAATCGGTAATTACTGCTTGCGAAGGCACGGTATAACTTTCAATCAACAGGGTTGTCAATCTTGCCCTGGCCGTGTATAATCCTGCGGTTAATCCTGCTGGCCCCCCACCAATAATAAGGACATCGTATCTATTACTCATTATTTCAACTTCCTCAGTTCACCTACCCTGTTGCTACGAAACTATTACATAGTCAGGTGCAGCACCTTGCGTAGGCTAATATACTTGTTGTAATTTATCACAATTGAGTCAAAAAGTCAAGAAAAAAGTAATCGGGCCAGTAATGGGCCAGTCATTAGTGGGAAAATGTGTAAGGAGAAGGAGAAATGGAAAAAGGGGGGATTGGAGAAAAAAAACTTAAATTTTCTGACCATTTTCTCCATTTCCCCACTTTCCCCTTTTCTCCTTACTTACACAAGTCTGACATAATTAGAATTGCTGCCTTCGTGCAAAAGTTAGTTGACAAATTTAAACGAACATGTTATTATACATAATATTAAAGGAGAAAACCAATGAGTATAAACGAAGAAATAATAAGTATGTTAAAGAAGACGGTGCTTTCAGCCACAACAACCGGCAGGATTCCGGATGTAGGGTTATTGGATATTCAGATTGACTATCCTAAAAGGCAGGAATACGGTAATTTATCAACCAATATTGCCTTTTTAATCGCTAAAAAAATTAGTACCTCTCCTTACCTTGTCGCTCAAATAATAATTGAGTCTATGGAAAAGATAGAAGGATTAATCTCAAGGGTAGAAATTGCCGGTGGTGGATTTATTAATTTTTGGGTCTCAAAAGAAAGGTTATATAAGGTTTTAAAAGAAATTGAAGAGACGAATGAATCTTATGGCACATCGAATATTGGTCAGGGGGAAAAGGTTTTGATTGATTTTGTCAGTGCCAATCCCACAGGTCCTCTTCATGTAGGGCATGGTCGTGGTGCGGATTATGGAGATATCCTGGCAAATATTTTAGCCTTTTGCGGATATAAGGTTACCAGGGAATATTATATCAATGATGTCGGCACCCAAATGAGGACATTAGGAGAATCCTTAAAGGCACGATACCTGCAACTATTGGGACAGGATGTCCAACTTCCTGAGAATGGTTACAAAGGGGAATACATGGTAGAAATAGCCAGGACACTCCATAGGCAAGAAAGAGATACTTGTCGGAATGAAGAAGTGGGATTTTTCACTAATTTTGCCAAAGAGTCCATCCTGGAGGATATCCGCAAAACATTAATAGACTTTGGCATTCAATATGATAGTTGGTTTAGTGAAAAAGAATTATATGACTCGAATCAGGTGGATGAGGTAATCGATTCCCTGAAAAAATTAGGCTTTACTTATGAGTCAGAGGGGGCATTGTGGCTAAAAACCACTGCCTTTGGTGATGAGAAGGACCGTGTTTTAATTCGCCAGAATGGAGAATACACCTACTTTGCCGGGGATATTGCCTATCATAAAAATAAATATGACCGGGGTTATGATGTTTTGATTAATGCCTGGGGAACCGACCATCATGGTTACATCAAACGGCTCGAAGCCGCAATGAGTGCCTTAGGCTATCCGGCAAATAATCTGGTGTTTTTGCTCTGTCAATTGGTCAGCCTGATACGGGATAATCAACCGGTATCTATGTCTACCAGGGCAGGGGAATTTGTTACCCTGTCCGAACTAATCAAAGAGGTAGGTCAGGATGTTGCCCGCTTCTTTTTTGTCATGCGAAAGATGAATAGTCACTTAGAATTTGACCTGAATTTAGCTAAACAATCCTCTAAAGAAAATCCTGTCTATTACATCCAGTATGTCCATGCCCGGACATGCAGTATCCTTTCCAGGGCAAAAGAAAAGGGATTGAGTCTCAATCAGACCGCAGACCTGAATTTATTAAAACTTGATGAGGAGTTAGCCTTAATCTTCAAATTAGCCTCTTTGCCTCAGGAGATAATTAATTGTGCCAGGTTTTACGAACCACATGGGTTAACGGCCTATCTTATCGAATTAGCAGGTATATTTCATAATTATTACCAACATCATCGGGTAATTTCAGCCAATAAAGAATTGTCTCAGGCACGACTTGTATTAGTTAATGCCGTCAGGATAGTTATTCGCAATACCCTTACTTTATTAGGCTTAACCGCTCCGCAACGGATGTAAATATTTTTCTTGATTATATAGGAAATTATATCCACAGATTTCACAGATTTTCACAGATGAACCACTAGATGACTTATTCCCGAATCCCAAAAAAGGAGGTATTCCATGGCTAAAATATTGATTGTTGACGATGAAAGGGATTTAGGCTATCTCTTAGGGTCCGTCCTAAAACTTGAAGGGTACCAAATTACCTTTGTTTTAGATGGGTATAAGGCTATTGAGGAGATAAAAAAGACCCATTATGACCTTGTTTTGATGGATATTAGATTACCCGGGATAAATGGGGTGGAGACATTTATGCAGATTAAAAAGATTGACCATGATGTAAAGGTGGTGATGATGACCGGCTTTTCGGTAGAGGATTTGATTGAGAAGGCACTTAGAGAAGGGGCCTATGCCTGTATCCATAAACCATTTGATTTGCAGAAGGTGATAGAAATAGTCCAAAAGGTCATCAGTGAAGACAAAAAGGTAATCTTGATTGCTAATGGTGATAGCCGGACAAGGGAGGAGGTGAAGACTTCACTTGCTAAAAAGGGTTATCGCACCGGCACAGCCGCAAATTGCGAGGAGGTAATCGAAAAACTCGGAGAAAAACACTACCATTGTATCTTGCTAAACCTACATCTGCCTGGAATGAATGGACTTGAGATATTAAATGAGGTCAAGAAACTATACCCTGATGTGGTGGTTATAGTTATGGCCGATTATGATTTGCCTGAGATGGTCAGGGAGGCAAAGCGGTTGTCTGCCTATGGGTATATCAAAAAACCAATTGATCTTGATGAATTGACAAATCTTCTCAAGGAGATAAATTTATAAGCCGTAGATTGAGATAGCTCCCATGGGAGGTAATTTTTAGTGGACAATATAAGGAGTCAAGGATGCTCACAAATTCCTCAATAAAGAGACTATTCTGGGATGTGGATAGTAACGCTGTAGATGTGAAAAAACATCGTTTTTATATCATTTCCAGAATTATTGATTATGGTAATATTAATGATATAAAATGGATGAAAAATACCTATACAGGAGAAGATATAAAAGAGGTGATCTGTAAAAAGAAGGGTATTTCTAAAAAGAGTGCTTACTTTTGGACGGCATATTATAAAATACCGGTGGAGGAGGTAAGATGTTTACAGGAGTTCTTCCCAAAGGAACTACAATTGTTTTAGAAAAGATTGCTCCTTTGCTTAGACAATGGGAATTTTATCTTGCTGGGGGAAGTGGTCTGGCACTCCAATTGGGACATAGAATCTCTGAAGACCTGGACCTATTTTCAATCAATCCATTCGATTCAACAAAACTTTACTTCACCTTACAACCCAACGCATCTACCTTTGAGGAAATATTAACTGAAGAAAGTACACTACTCGTTATTTTGGATAATGTAAAACTTTCCTTTTTTTATTATCCTGTACCTCTTTTGTTTGAACCCTTAAGTTTTGAAGGAATAGAGGTAGCCGATTGGAAAGACATTATGGCTGAAAAGATGAAAACAATTGCCCAGAGAGGAAGTAAAAAAGACTTCTATGACCTCTTTGAAATCTTCTATCTAAAGAATCTTACCATAAAAGAGGGCGTAGAAATTTTTAAAAAAAGATTTGAGAATACTGGAATAAATTGCTACCATGTATTAAAAAGCCTTGTCTATTTTGAGGAGGCTGAGGTAGAACCTGAACCTGTTTATATCAAAGAACCCATGCCGTCATGGGCAAAGGTAAAGGATTTTTTTATCCAAAATATTCAGGAATTTTCTGAAGAAATGTTAATGACCTGTTAAATTTCTCAAGAACCATTCCAGTTCAACAGTTGGACTACTTAAAAGATGGAGGAATGAGGGGCTACATTTCCTTTATCAAGTTACGAGGAGGTGCAACAATGTATTTTCCAACAACTAAGGCAGAGGAAATTGTGGAAATAGTTTGCCGTATGGAAAGAAAGGATGGAGATGTCGTCTTAATCCTGCTGGGCGAAAAGGATATGCCGGATGTCGAGCAAATGATTTCAGGGCTTAATAAAAATAGGGTTGATTTCTTTGGTGGCATGTTTCCTGGAGTCATTCACGAAAAATTTTATGATGTCACCATGCGGTATCCCTTTGGGATTTACAAGGAAGGGGCGGAGGATATTGTCCGCGACCCAATTATGGCAAATGAGAAGGACGAATTAATCTGCGTGGGTGAGGTGCCTGAGAATAGCTTGTTAAACATCTTGAAAGGAGAGCCGAATTCCCTTATTCAAGCCGCAGGTCAGGCGGCTAAAGAGGTTTGCACAAAAGAAATCCATTGTTCTCTGGTGGCTGACTGCGTCTCAAGAACACTTTTTCTGGGAGAGGATTTTGCCAGAGAATTAGCCGCAGTAAAAGAAAATCTTGTAGTAACAGGTAATCAAGTTATCCCCGCAGGTATGTTGACCTTAGGGGAAATCGCATCTTACGGCGAGACCTTCCTGGAATTCTTTAACAAAACTATTGTTGTGGGGGGATGTTATGACTAAGAAAATAGGGTTCAAGGGTTTAAGGGAAGGATAAAGGATTTCTCTCCCTTACCCTTGAACCCTTTTATCCCATATTTATAGGAGGTAGAATGAAAGATACACTTGTAGAGATAACGAGGAGAATTGTGGATGAAATAACCCCTGATAAAATTATTCTCTTTGGTTCAAGAGTAAAGGATGAAACTAAACAGGAGAGTGACTATGATATTTGTATATTAAAGAGGGGTGTTGAGAACAGAAGAGGGCTTGAAAAGAGAATCTACCGGAGACTTTTTGGTGTGGGAGTGGCAGTGGATGTCATTGTCGAAACCCCTGAGAAGTTTGAGGAATTAAAGGATAAATGGTTTCTCATTTACAATGAGATTGCAAAATTTGGGAGAGTAATTTATGAAAGATAAGGAGTTTGTCTTGGAATGGCTGAAGAGGGCAAAGAGCCACCTTGCCAGGGCGAAGTTGGGCAAGACCTCTGAAGAAGTATTATACGAAGACCTTTGTTTTGACTGCCAGCAGGTAGCTGAAAAAACCATTAAGGCATTGCCAGGGATGTTACCGCGAGTAAATTGATGGAGGATGAATTAAAGACACACCGCGACCATCTTGAGGAATTGGTTGAAGAAAAAACCCGTGAACTCAAAGCCGCAGAGCGTCAATTAATCCAATCTGAAAGATTAGCCGCAGCGGTTCAGATTGCCTCCGAGGCAATGGGGGAAATGAAAAGTGGAAGGTTAAAAGTAAAAAGTGAGAAGGAAGGGGAGTTTGTTAATCTTAGCGTTTCTGATACGGGCAAAGGGATAGCCGAGAAAGACCACAAGTATATTTTCGACCCGTTTTTTACGACAAAAGGCAAAGGCACAGGGTTAGGCTTAGCCATCTGTCAGCGTATCGTCGAGGCACACAAAGGCGAGATTGAGGTCAAAAGTGCGGTAGGTAAAGAAACGACATTTGTGGTTAAACTGCCCGTTCAATAAGTAAAAATCTAAAGAATAGAGAAGGTCAGGTATGAATAAAAACCAGGATATCTGGCAACCGGTTTATACCATCAATTCCGCAATTGCCCGGGCATTGATGGACATTGAGTCAGCTAATACAGTGGTCAAAAATATGCCTTTATCGCCTGCCATTGAAGCGGAATTGCGATATAAGGCACGCATCCGTTCAACACATTATTCCACCCGCATCGAAGGCAATAAGTTAACCCTGGAAGAGGCACAGGAAGTCATCGAAAAGAAGAAGGCGCATTTTCATGGTAGAGAACGAGATGTGAGTGAAGTCCGTAATTATTGGGACGCAATTCTTAAGGTCGAGGATTGGGCTGATAAAAAAATCGAATTTAGTGAGGATTTAATCAAACGGCTTCATGCGATTGTGCACAAAGGCAAAGGAGCTAAACCAACACCGTATCGTGACGGGCAAAATGTTATTCGAGATTCAGCATCAGGCGGAATTGTCTATCTACCTCCTGAGGCAAAAGATGTGCCGAATCTCATGGCCGAGATGGTCTGCTGGGTTAGATATGCAGAAAAAGAACATATTCCTGTTCCCATTATTGCCGCGATTGTGCATTATCAATTTGTTACGATTCATCCCTATTACGACGGTAACGGTAGAACAGCCCGGCTTCTGGCAACATTTATCCTGCAAAGAGATAACTATGGACTTAATGGTTTCTTTTCCATGGAAGAACATCACGCAAGGGATTTGGCCAATTACTACAACTCACTTATGGTGCATGAACATCACAATTACTACCAGGGCAGAGCCGAGGCAGATTTGACTTCATGGATAGAGTATTTCGTTATGCTTTTGGCCAGGGTATTTAATCAGGTTAAGGATGAAGCGGTTAAATATGCTGAAAAAGGCGTGTCAACAGAACCGGAGAAATTGCGACAGTTGGAGCATAGAGCACGGCTGGTGCTTTCACTCTTTGCGAAGAAGAATAAGATTACAACTCAGGAGGTAGCAGTAGCCCTTGGGCTTTCAACACGGATGGTCAGAATACTTCTGAAGAAATGGACAGAGGATAAGTGGCTGGTTGTGGCAGATTCTTCTAATCGTGGAAGGGCATATGTTTTATCGGCAATTTATCGGCAATTTATCGGCAATACATCGACAAAATAAGCGTATCTTTGGCATAGAGATAATTGTTCAGCCGTTATCAAATCCGGGATTTATTATTGTAGGAAGAATTTTGCCTGAGGATAATGAGGTTGAAAAGACCCTTTCCCAGATGGATGCGGCTACGCAAAGGGCACCCCAATAACTAACCGATTACTCAACCCCAGAAGGGTGTGTGTAAAATTTGTGGGTAAAGTGTAAAAACAAGAGAAAAAATTCGACCTGTGCAATCGACATTTATTGACAATTTGTAAGAATTCAGGTAAAATG
>JASEHU010000319.1 GCA_030018635.1 bacterium | reverse complement strand
CTCCACCTAATCTCAACATTGGACACGATTTCTGCCATAATGAGAATTGCTGGTTATATCTAAAAAAATATTGACAAATAAGTGTGTATATGGTAAAATTATTTTATAAATAGAGGAAGAGATATGGTTATTAAAGAGAGAAGGGTTTTTAATAAATTATTACAACTTATTGACAAACCGGAGATTATCGTTTTAATTGGCAGCCGACAAACAGGAAAGACAACATTACTTAAATGGTTAGAACAAATTCTTTCTTCAAAAGGTGAGTTGACAGCTTATTTTAATCTGGAACTACCGCATCATTTATCCATCTTTTCACAATCCTATCAGAATATTCTTAAGCATCTTCAGTTGACTATGCCGCCTTTACAAACAAAGAAAAAACTTTACCTTTTCATTGATGAATTCCAATACTTACCTGAAGCAAACTCCCTTCTTAAGGCATTTTATGATG
The DNA here is from genome assembly GCA_030018635.1 of bacterium. Lineage (GTDB taxonomy): Bacteria > UBA9089 > CG2-30-40-21 > CG2-30-40-21 > SBAY01 > SBAY01. The sequence goes on along the minus strand of JASEHU010000319.1, from coordinate 2,416 downwards.
AAAATGAGAATATAAAGATGATTGTTTCCGGGTCTTCCTCGGTAGAGATACAGAAAAAGGTAAAAGAATCATTAGCTGGAAGAAAAAGGGATATATCCATCTATCCACTTGATTTTTATGAATATTTGAGATTCAAGGATAAAAATCTGCCTGTTATAGAATTAGGAGAGCGGCTGCCTGATTCTATAATAGCTGAAATCAACAATGAATTCTATGATTTTTTACTTTTTGGTGGGATGCCGGCAATAGTTTTAGAAAATAATATTGAAGAAAAGAAGGAAATGTTGGCTGAAATTTATTCTACCTATATTCAGAAAGATATAAAGGGATTAATTGGACAGGATAAGATTCTTCATTTTAACAATCTGATGCAACTTCTGGCGTTACGAGCAGGGAATATTCTTGTTACAGATGAAATAGCTCAAAAGGTAATGACATCACGGTATCAGATTCAAAAGGACCTGTTTATTTTAGAAAATACTTATGTGAACTTTCTTCTCTCTTCATTCTTTGCTAACAAGGAGAAGGAGGTAATTCGAAATCATAAAACTTATTTTTATGACAATGGTATTCGTCAGGCAATAATAAATAATTTTACTCCACTTAAATTTCGACAGGATATAGGTAGTCTGGTAGAAAATTGTGTATTTTTGGAGTTGAAGAAGAATATGAAAATAGACCAGAGGCTATATTTTTATCGAAAGCGTAATCAATCAGAAGTAGATTTTGTTTTAAGTATAGATAATGAAAACATTCCAATAGAGGTCAAGGCATCTTCTTACTCAAAAATTCCTCGTAGTCTTATGTCTTTTATCAAAGAGTATAAATCACAAAAGGCGTTTGTGTTAAATGCGGATATAATGAATGTGCAAGAAAACGAAGGATGCAAGATTTACTTCCTTCCCTTATTCCTGGCCTCCGAGGTCGGTAGGATGACAGGATAAATGTAAGTGTTCGGATATCAGGTGTTAGGTCTTAGTAGTCCTTAGCATGTCCCACATTTTTTACTGGACAATTTTCGATTGATATGATATAAGACTTTTCGCGAAATATAGTGGGTAGAAGGCATTCATTGCAAATTTAGCATTGCAAATTTAGCATTTTACGCAGATGAAAAAAGATTAAAAATCTGTGTAATCTGTGAAATCTGCGGATTATTAAACTTGGTTAATGCCTTGCCAAAGACGGTAGTAGGAAGAACCCCATAATGGATTTTTCATAAATAAGTTCCACTTTTCGGAGTCCTCAATTTATTGAGGGCTACTTGCTTTCACGCTACCCCAGATAAATCTGGGACTCCGTTTGAAAAGAGGAACAAACTTTTGCAAAAACCATAATGGGGTTACTATTTCTTAACACCTTATGGAGAAGGTCAAAGGAGGAAAATAATGACATTAGCATTAGTTACCGGCTGTGCGGGATTTATTGGCTCGCACTTATCTGAAAAGTTAATTCAACAAGGGTATCAGGTAAAGGGAATTGATTGCTTTCTTGATTACTACCCACGCCCAATAAAGGAAAATAATCTAAAGAATTTATTAAAGGATAAAAACTTTTCGTTTGTAGAGGCGGATATTTTAAAGCAGGCTCGCCTGGTAGTGGATTTGAGGAATTTGTTAGCTGGGGTAGAATACATCTTTCATGAAGCCGCCCAGGCCGGGGTAAGGGCAAGCTGGGGCAAAAGTTTTGAAATATACACACAAAACAATATCTTAGCCACGCAAATCTTACTTGAGGCGGCTAAAGAACTTCCCACCCTGAAGAAATTTGTCTATGCCTCATCTTCATCGGTCTATGGCGATACAGATATTTTACCTATGCGTGAGGATGGAACCCCAAAACCGGTTTCTCCTTATGGCGTATCAAAATTAGCCAACGAACATTTGTGTTATCTCTATTTTAAGAATTTTGGTGTGCCAACCGTTTCCTTACGCTACTTTACCGTTTATGGTCCACGGCAACGGCCGGATATGGCTTTCCATAAGTTTATTTCGGCTATTTTACAGAATAAAGAAATCCAAATCTATGGTGAGGGTAACCAAACAAGGGATTTTACCTTTATTAGAGATATTGTTGAGGCTACCTTTGCGGCTTCACAAACGGATGTCAATGGCGAGGTGTTTAATATTGGTGGCGGTAGTCGGGTAACCTTAATTCAGGTTATTAATTTAATAGGGGAGATATTGGGTCAACCGGTAAAGATGCAATATACTGAAACTCAACACGGTGATGTCCTTCATACCTGGGCGAATATCTCTAAGGCACAAAAAATCTTAAATTATAATCCCCGAGTTAGTCTTGCAGAGGGATTAAAGGAAGAAATTGACTGGCTTGGTGTAATTTTAGACACTGGACTTTAGACTTCAGATTGTGTGAAAACTCTCAATCCAAGTTCGGACTTCCAACTTTTCGGATA
>JASEHU010000318.1 GCA_030018635.1 bacterium | reverse complement strand
AAAATTATGAATTATGAATTATGAATTAAAATCCCTCAATTCATAATTCATAATTCATAATTCATAATTATACAAGGGGTAACTAAAATGATTAAAGAGGCACTTTCAAAGGTTGTGCAGAGACAGGATTTAACTAAAGATGAGGCTGTGGCCGTGATGAACGAAATTATGTCAGGTGAGGCTACCCCGGCCCAGATTGCCGGTTTTATTACCGCCTTACGAATGAAGGGCGAGACAGTGGACGAGATTACAGGTGGGGCTATGGTGATGCGGGAAAAGGCAACAAAGATAAAGGTAGAAGGTGAGGTTGTTAATACCAACGGTATCGTTGATACCCACGGTATCGTTGATACTTGCGGGACAGGTGGTGATGGATTGCACACCTTTAACATATCAACCATCTCTGCCTTTGTTATTGCCGGTGCAGGAATAAAGGTAGCCAAACATGGCAATAAATCCGTCTCCTCCAAATGCGGCAGTGCGGATTTGTTGATGAATTTTGGGGTGAATATTGAGGTTAGCAAAGAGGTAGTAGAGCGGTGTCTAAAGGAAATAGGGATTGGCTTTTTATTTGCCCCACTACTTCATTCGGCTATGAAATACGCTATTGGTCCTCGAAGGGAAATTGGTATCAGAACCATCTTTAATATCCTTGGTCCGCTGACCAACCCGGCAGGTGCTAATCGCCAACTTTTGGGTGTCTATGACGGTAACTTAACTGAAACCCTGGCCGGTGTCCTAAAAAACCTCGGCAGCAAAAGAGCCTTTATTGTTTATGGTGAGGAAGGTCTGGATGAAGTGTCTATTTGTGGTAGAACCAAAATAAGCGAATTAAAGGAAAATGGTGACATTGCCACTTATTGGATTAGCCCGGAGGATTTTGGTTTTCGCCGGGCTAATCTGGATGAAATTAAAGGTGGCGAGTGGCAGAGAAATGTGGAGATGGCTTTAGAGGTGTTAAAAGGAGGAGATGGGCCACGACGAGAAATAGTTTTGTTAAATTCCGCCTATGGTATTATGGCTGGTGGTAAGGCAAATACCGTCCTTGAAGGTATTGAATTAGCTGGAAAATCCATTGATTCAGGTGCGGCATTAGAAAAGTTAGAAAAATTGAAAGAAATTACTTCAACATGTGAGTAAAAAAATTGGTAAATATTTATTATACTAAACATGCTAAAAAGAGAATGGAAGAAAGAAAAGTATTAAAGGAAGAAATAGAATCTATAATCCTTTCTCCTCAACACTGGCGTTATGGAGAAGAAGGAGAGATAATTTCTATGAAGAAGATTGGTAAAAGAAAGGTAGAAGTTGTTTATCTATCATTGCCACAATTTATCAAAGTACTTACGGTAATGGTAGATTAAGGAGGTTGAGTAATTATGAATTATGAATTATGAATTATGAATGAAGGAAAAAGAAGACAATAAATTCTTAGTCTTATAATTCATAATTTATAATTATACGAGGAGGTTGAGATGAAGATTACTTATGATAAAGACGCTGATGCTATGTATATCTATTTAAATGATAAAGAGGTAGATAAAACAGTAAAGGTATCTAGTAAAATATTGGTAGATTTGGATGTAGATGGAAACTTGCGTGGAATTGAAGTACTTTTTGTTAGTAAGGCTTTAGCTGATACTGATTTTTCGCATATTTATTTACAACTGCCTAAAGTAGGAGATGTTGATTTACATTTACCTGTAGGAGCCATAGGTTAAAATAAATGATTTTAAGAGATATAATTAAAAACAAAGAAATAGAAATAAAAAAGAGAAAAATAGTGTACCCTCTGGAAGAAACAAAGAAAAAGGCGTATGATTTACCCAAAACAACAAGGGGTTTTAAACAGGCTATTTCCTGTTCTGATGGGAAGATAAAATTAATCGCTGAGATTAAAAAGGCATCCCCTTCTGAAGGTATAATCTGTGAGGAATTTGACCCGGTTGAAATAGCTAAGATTTACGAAGAAAGCGGTGCTGCGGCAATCTCTGTCTTGACTGACGAAGGTTTCTTTCAAGGCAGCCTGAGACATCTTAAAGCGGTTAGAGAAGTAACTAATATTCCTCTCCTGCGTAAGGATTTTATCATTGATGAGTATCAAATTTATGAATCAAAGGTTTGGGGTGCGGATGCCATACTTTTAATCGCCAATTGCTTATCTATCAATAAGATAAATAGTTTTTTAAGTATAGCTGAAAGCATGGGATTAGATTGTGTCGTAGAAATTCACACCCATGAAGATTTAGAGAAGGTCTTAGAGACTAAAGCAGAAATAATTGGCATAAATAATCGTAATCTATATACCTTTGTAGTTGACATAAAGACTACTTTTATGCTAAAATTATTGATACCAAAGGATAAAATAGTCATAAGTGAAAGTGGAATAAAGTCAAATCAGGAAATACAAATACTTCAGGAAAAAGGAATTAACGCTATCTTAGTGGGGACTACATTGATGAAGAGTGATAATATAAAGAAGAAGATTAAAGAACTATGTTTGTCTTCAGATTGAATTTTAAATATATCATGCCTACGGCATTTATGCGTGTATGATATTTAGTTCTACCGATATGTTGTCCCTATGGGACATGTAATAAATATAGCAGTTGTTAACAAAAGATTTACTTATGTTCATGTCGATAAGTAAAACATAATGTTCGTTTATAGTTAAATCAATTTGCTCTATGTCAAATTATGATTAATAGGTGCTATAACCCACTAATGCTCTGTCTCCACTGATTTGATAGATAATAACAATTTAACCATCCGAAGAGGAACTTTGGTAATCGGTAACCAGTGATCGGTAATCGGTAATTATCTGATTTATCTTCTTTCACCGATTACTGATCACCGATAACCGATCACCTTGTAGTT
>JASEHU010000317.1 GCA_030018635.1 bacterium | reverse complement strand
AATTTCAAATTTCTAATTTCAAATTCTCATTTCTAATTTCCAAAAGAAATCACAGAGAAAACGATAAAATGAACCGTCCCCATAAGTTTAATTTACTCTGTAGTTTCGTGAATTTATCTAATAGAATCACGCTCTAAGTTTTCGTGCTTTCTATCTTTCGTCTTTTCGTGATTAAAATTGGCACGTGATTAAAATTGGCAAAAGTTTAGATTTACAAAATTCAGGAGGTAAAAAATGTCAAAAAAAACAGTTAGAAAAAAAATAATGTATGCGGTCTCAATTTTTATGGTCATTGGGGTAATTATCAATGCGGTTTACACCTTACTATCCATTAAATTCACCCCTGAGCGTCTAAGGATATTATTAACCATTACGGCTATTGAGACGCCAATATTGATTTGTTTGGCTATGTGGTTAATTAATAGGTGGTTTAGACCCATTATCCACTTTTTAGAAGAAATGGAAAAAAAGGACGGAAAATCATCCATAGAAGTAGCTAAAGAGGCAAAAGAATCATTAGTCCAGATTCCAAGAAAAATAGTAGTCTTAGAGTTTATAACTACATTTATTATTGGACTTTCGGCCGGTGCCTGGATGCGGGCTGTCTATGGACATCTCTCAATATGGGAATCAGTGGCTATCTTTTTAAGCACCTTCGTTAACTCGGTCAATGTCTCTATAATCCTCTTTTATTTAACCATTAGATTTCGTGAACCCATACTTCGTCTTGTCTATGTCTCAGAACAGGCAGAAGAAAAAAAACAAAATGTAGGATTAGGTATTGGTTTTAAAACCCAGGTGGCTGTGCAGTCATTGATGTTTTTGTCTCTGTTTTTAGGCTCGGTAATGTTTATTAATTTTGCGGCTAATATCATAGAAGACAGGATAAAGATTGAGGCAAAACAATTAGTTAGTGATGCCGCCCAGAAGATTAGTCTGCTCAATGAACTGGGTAAAACAAACTCAGATTCTCTGGCAAAGTTAGTCGATAACACCAAATTAGGACAGACCGGCTTTTCCTTTCTATTAGATGAAAAAAAGGAATATATCATCAAGGGACCAAAGGATTTACCACTTATTAAATTACTTAATATCATTGGTCCCGATTCTAAAGAGGATGTAGCCGAAGGACTCTACATTGCCCATACGCCAATCAAGGAAAGGGGTTGGACATTTGGAACAGTTGTGTTTATGAACGATTTTGATGCACCCATTAATAAAATGTGGAGTTTATTACTACTTTTTACCGTGATTATTTTTGTGGTCGGATTTATTTATGCCTATTTTATCACTACTGATGTAACTATTCCGATACATGAGTTAATCAAAAGCAGTCAACAGATTGCCAATGGGGATATGTCTCATGTAGTTACGGTAGCTACAAGTGATGAGATAGGTGTTTTATCCAATATTTTCAATCGAATGATGGGTAATTTACGCAATTCTATAGAAGATATACATACCTTTGCTCAATCTCGTGCCGTGGAGAAAAAGGAATTGCAGAATAATATCAAGGATTTGGCTAAGATAGTAGAGGCTACAGCCCATGGTGACCTGAGTCAAACAGTAACTATAGAAAGAGAGGAACTTTCACAATTAGTCTTTGCCTTTAATAAAATGGTGGAGGATTTAAGAAAATTAATTTACCAGATAAAAGAGGCATCACTTCAGATAAGTTCCGGTGGCAGTGAAATTTTAGCTACGGCTCAGGAGCAATCAAGTGGCTCTAGCGAACAGGCCGCCGCGGTATCTCAAGTTACCGTTACCGTCGAGGAATTATCCAGCACTTCAAAGCAGATAGCTGAAAACTCGGATGCAGTGGCAAAAATAGCCGAAGAAACCTTACAAAGTGCTCAAGCAGGACAGGATGGTGTTCAAAATGTAATTACAAGTATGCAAAAGATAAAGGAAACTACCGAGGCTGGGGCACGACGCATCTTGACCTTAGGTGAGAAATCTCAGAAAATAGGGGAAATATTAGAGCTTATTAATAATATTGCCGCCGAAACAAAACTTATTGCCTTTAATGCCGCTATTGAGGCCTCTCGGGCCGGTGAGGCGGGCAGAGGATTTGCTGTCGTAGCCGTTGAAGTGAAAAAATTGGCTGAAAATGTGGTCGGAGCCACTAAAACAATCAAAGAAATAGCTGCTGAAATTCAATCATTAGCCTCTGCCTCAGTTATGGCCATAGAAGAAGATGTCAGAAAGGTAGATGAAGGAACAAGATTAGCTCAAAGGGCAGGTGAATCATTAGAAGAAATATTAGATATGGTTGACCAAACGACCAAATCAGCCAAACAAATATCAGTGGCTACCCAACAACAACGAACTGCCTCCGAACAGGTTGTCTCCACCATGCATGAAATCGCTGAGGTCTCTAAACAATCTGCCGCCAGCAGCCGCCAATCTATTACCTCTGTCTCTGAATTGAATACCTTAGCCGAAGACTTGAAAGGTGCTATCGAGAAGTTTAAGTTAGAAGGGTAAATTTTCATTGATTTGATGCATTCGGGAAATTCATAACTCTTTTGTCCCATAAGGGAAAAAAGATGGCTTATTTGAGAGTAAAAGATATAATATTGTAAGCTAAAGAAAGATGTAACTACTCAGGTTTACGCATAAAATTCATCTAACAAATCGATGCATCTGACCGCCAACAACAGCGTAGTGGTTTTTCGGTTTTTCAAGGGTTTTATTTTCTATTAAGGACGAGGACGGAAGAGGGACACATCCCATATTTTAGCCTTTTGATGGGAGCACCACAGACAACCCATAACGGGCTTACCGCTCAATTAATAATATACTACATTTCGAGATGTGCAACCAATCTTTTTATTGGAAACTGCTAAAGCGGTTAGTCCTGTGTGTTAATGTTCGTGTCACCCTGATAAATCAGGGT
>JASEHU010000316.1 GCA_030018635.1 bacterium | reverse complement strand
TATTTTCCAATTTCAAATTTCAATATGTCAAATTATTTATTAGATTGCATATAACATTAAGTATAAACTTATTTTTTCACTCTGTCAAGATTTTTTCCAATGCAAAGGCAATCTTAAAAAGCATCTGTTCATCAAATGGCTTACAGATTATCTGAAGTCCGATTGGAAGCCCATCTTTTGAAAATCTACATGGAATACTTATGGCAGGTACACCTGCAAGATTAATGGTAACAGTGTAAATATCCGCTAAATACATTTGTAATGGGTCATTTATTTTCTCTCCAATCTTAAACGCAGGAAAAGGAGAGACAGGGGTTATTAAGGCATCATATTTTTCAAAGGCATTATCAAAATCCTGCTTGATTAAAGTCCGCACTTTTTGGGCTTTTAAATAGTAAGCATCATAATAGCCGGCAGATAAAGCGTAAGTCCCCAGCATAATCCTTCGCTTTACCTCGCCGCCAAATCCTTCTTCCCGGGTTTTTTTGTACATATCCAATAAACTGCTTCCTGCTCTATATCCATACTGGACTCCATCATACCGTGCTAAATTAGAACTTGCCTCAGATGTTACTAAAATATAATAGCAAGGAATGGCATATTCGGTATAAGGCATTGAAACATCATCACATCTAACACCAATTTCTGAAATAAGGTCAACGGCTTGAAGAATAGTAGATTTTACTTCAGGGTCAATCCCTTCGGCAAAATATTCTGTTGGGACTCCGATTTTAATATCTTTTAACCCTTCTTCTAAATAATTTGAATAATCCGGGACATCGATTTTTACAGAAGTAGAATCTGCCAAATCATAACCACTAATTACTTTCATCAATAATGCGGCATCGGTAACATCCTTTGTCAATACTCCGATTTGATCAAAAGAAGAGGCATGGGCGATAAGCCCATATCTGGATACCCGTCCATAAGTAGGTTTCAAACCCACAACACCACAAAATGAAGCAGGTTGTCTGATTGAGCCACCGGTGTCAGAACCTAAGGCAACAATTGTCTCATCGGCTGATACAGCTGCTGCAGACCCCCCACTTGTTCCTCCGGGGACATAGTCTAAATTCCATGGATTCCGGGTTGGGCCGAAGTATGAATTCTCGGTTGATGACCCCATGGCAAATTCATCCATATTCGTTTTGCCAATGATGATTGCTCCTGCCTCTTTTAATCTCTGGATAACAAAGGCATCGTAAGGCGGGATGAAATTATGGAGTATTTTTGAGCCGCAGGTGGTTTTTATACCCCTGGTGCACATATTATCCTTGATAGCAATAGGAATACCGGCTAATGGAGATAATTTTTTGCCACACCCAAGCTCCTTATCCACTATCGTTGCCTGCTCTAATGCCTCATCAAAGGTAGTCGTAATATAGGCATGGACATTCGGCTCTACCGCCTCAATTCTACTAATAACCGCTGAGGTAACTTCTAATGAGGTAATTTCATTAGATCTAAGTAGTTTATGAATTTCATGGCAGGTAAGTTTTTCAAGCTCCAATTTACTCTCCTTTTCTTTATAGTAATCGGATTGAGCGGATTAAACAGATAAAAAGCAGAAAGTAAATCCGATTAATCCGCTTAATCCGATTACTAAATTATCCTTGGAACACGAAAGTGTCCTTTTCCCGCATCAGGGGCATTAGCTAACACTTCCTCTACAGGTAACGACTCTTTTACTTTATCTTCCCGCAGGACATTGGTCAAAAGAATGGGATGAGAGGTAGGCAAAATATTTGATGTTTCCAGTTCATTAATCTTAGCCACATACCCCAAAATAGAATCAAGCTGACAGGTAAATTCATCCTTTTCTGAATCACTTAATTCCAATCTTGCTAATGAGCATACCTGCTCAACCTCTTTTTTGGTAATAGCCATTATTTAATCCTTTTACCACGAATGACACGAATTTTACGAATGAACACTAATAAAATAATCACACACAGGATGCCTGTGTTACTATAAATTGGAGCGGCCGATGGGAGTCGAACCCACGACGTCAAGCTTGGGAAGCTTGCATTCTACCACTGAATTACGGCCGCTTGATTTGGGGATTAGGAATTGGGTCTTCAGTTCTCTCCCTAATTCCTAATTCCCAATTTCTATTTTATGTGTTCACGAGCCTTTTCAATATCTTACCCGGGATAAACACAGGCATTTTATGCGCCGGTATAGCTACCGTTTTGCCTGTAGAAATTACTCTACCCTGCCGAGCGGCTCTATCCCTTACCTCAAAAACCCCTAATCCCCTGATTTCTAATCTCCTATCCCTGGCCAAACCTTCTTTAATACTTCTCAAGATAACATCAACTACCTGCTTTGCCTCATTTTTATTCAGGTTTATCTTTTCTGCTACTATTTCTGCTAAATCATCCCTCGTCATTTTTACCTCCTCGTATAATTATAAATTATAAATTATGAATTATAAGATTAAGAATTTATTGTCTTCTTTTTCCTTCATTCATAATTCATAATTTTTAATTACTCAACCTCCTTTTTTAACCACGAATTACACGAATTTAACGAATGAATCGATAAATATTCGTAGAGCATATCCGTGAAATCGGTAACCGGTAACCGGTAGGACTAATTTACCGGTTACCGATAACCGATAACCTTATTCTTACTCTACTTGTTGCAAAATCACAAATTATGCCCCTGTTGAGTATAAAAACAAAAAAGCCTTCTTGCTTTTAAATTAAAGCATTAGAAGGCTTGTCATTTCATCTGTTAGTCGCAAAACTAATGGTTTTGCAATCCAGAGATTTGCTGGAAGGATATCTCTATTTACTTTAGAGGTTGGTTGAGAATAAGGGCCCATTTTTACCTCTCCTTACTTAATTTGTAACTATTTACCTAACTGAAGTAAAAACACTCAAGACATTGAGTTCACGAAGAA
>JASEHU010000315.1 GCA_030018635.1 bacterium | reverse complement strand
GACTCCTGGATTCTATCATAGATACCCCCAATATCAAATGGAATGACCCACTATACCTTCCCGATAGGCTAAATAACTAATAAGCAAGATGATTAGCAGGAAAATCACCATAACTACATCTGTCATTTTAATTATCTTCGCAGGGTCAAGAGGTGTGTCCCCTATCCTTCTCTGCATAAAAATCTACCTCCTCATTCAGTCTTAAGGAGTAATGGTTTCTGACGAAATCAATTGGACATTAGCAATTCTACTATGAAATCCCCAGCCACGACCTGATAACTTTATCTCCTTAATTATCTTTGGATTAGGAACAAGAGCCATTAAGTTTGAAGAGGTATAGGAGTACCATTTATCCTGTGGTATCTTTTCTCCTATAGCTGAATAATTAATCACCTGGGCATATAAAAATCCATGTCGCCAGGAATTAACTTTACCCTCAGCGTCAAGGTAATCTATTTGAATCTCTACTGGATATACACCGCCTCTCTTCCCATCACTTTGAAGTGAGGAATCAATAACCTTGACCTCTGCCTTAAGGATTAATTGGGTGTATTTTGAGACATCTTTATTCAGCAGTTGGGCTATTCCCATTTCTCCGGCTACACGATTTGAACCTATCCTTTTAATCTCTAAGGCGTATGAATAGGTAAAATCATTCTTTATTACCTTAGCAAACATCTCCTTACCCGCACCTGTTTTAACTACCTTCCAGGCCTTTAATCCAGCGGAAAAATCACCATTAGTCAGTAAATTGGGCACTCCTTCTTGAATCGGTGTAGGTAGTGCAGACGGTTTAGAAGGAGTTGGTGCCGGTTTTTCTTCTTTAATTTCTGGGGGTGTTGATGGTGGGGTAACGGGTTTCTCAACTATAGGCTCTACCTCTACTATCTTAACCGGTATTTTCTCTAAGACAATATTTATTTCCCGCATCCATTCCTTATCTAAGAAAGGGGTTATCTCTATGGTTTTACCCTCATATCCATCAATATTGGCGGATAAGGTATAGTAAGCATTCTGCATTAATCCCGTAATGGTATAGCTACCACCTGGTTTAGTAACAACCTTTTTTATCACTTCATCCCCTGACATCAGGTCTAAACTCACACTACCAATCCCGCTACCGGCAGGGGAAGTGACTAATCCAAAGATTGAGGACTCTATCGATATAAGGTTCAGGTCTTGTGTCCAATATTCCTTAGGAGAGGATGAGAAACTTCGGCTACAGAGTGAATTAAGGGTAGCAGGTTTAGTTTTGTCATCCTTAGTAATTAATAGCAAAGAGCCAAATCGCTTATCCTGATAAAATTGGTAAGTAAAGAAATCCCCGACTATATTTTGCCGTTCATCATCTTCTAAAGTAACCGATAGATTCTCCATAGGGATAGTTTTATTTACCGTTGAGTTATTTAAGGTAAGGGCTGACAGTATTTTATCTTTTGAGATAGGGATATTTGCCGTTGTGGCAAAAGAAGGATCCATAATGAGTTCTGAATAATAACTAATCTTATTCAAATTGGATTGGGTGTAGTTTTTTGTGGTCTGGTCTTTAAAATTCAGGTATCCCTCTCCCTGGTCAACGACATCGGATTTTTCCGCCTCAGATATAAAATTATCCCAGCCGATATTCATTTCTATGAGTTGTTGTCTAATCTGGTCATCCAGACCTAATTTTTCCCAGGTGCCAAAAATCGGGCAATTTTTATCATAAGAACGCAAAACACCGGCTGGAATTAAGAGAACATCAAATCCCTTTTCAGGGGAAAGTCCTGCCTCCTGTTGGCTAACTACACAAAAAGTAAGACTTTTTACCTCCTTTCCTTCCGGGGTAAAGGTCTTTGAGAATTTGAAGCGGACAGGTAGATCCTTGATTAAGACATAGGTATCTCCAATGCCAGGACCTATCAGACAAGGGTCATTTGATAAACTTGAGGTAATCTCTTCTTTAGTCACCATGGTTATTTTTATCGTCTCCGAGCCGTCGGGTTTAATTTCTATTTTAGCCCTGGGTGTCTCAAAAACCAAATCCTTCTGGTCCTCTATGTTTGCCTCCATACCGGCGAGATTAATATTTAATAAATGAGTAAGAGAGGTTTGTGGTTTTATTGCCGTCCAACTACCATCACCGCTGGGGTCATGAAGAATAGTCATAGGAATGATAGGAATAGAGGTATAAGTAGTGTATGCCTTTGAGGTGAGACGCACCGTAACATAAGTTGAGTTAGGCTTGATTTCTTGTCCAATAGTCAGGATTGGTCGAACGGTAATTTTATATCGGACCTCTGATTTTCCCTGTAAAATATTTTTTGTAAGCAAAGGTTGTTCATCTACCACCCCTACCCGGCCGACCATATCATTTGCCTCTTCAGATAAAAGTACCCATTTATCTGAGTTCGGATAAGTTTCTACCTCTATTCGGGTAAGAATAGTACATTTTTGTAAGGCACGGGTTTCATTTTCACTACGCCAGACAAGCCCGAATTTAAAAGAAGTTGCCTCATTTGGCAAGGTAACCGGGGTAATCCCTGAAAAGGAAATATTCGCCTCTGCCCAGAAAGGTATATTGAGAAATCCCTTCCATTTTGTAGTCACCTTACCTAAAGAGATAACCGGCGAAGTAGTTTCTTCTCCAAAAGATACATTAACAAAGCAAGCCTCATATAAACAAAAAACAAAAATCAATGGATACAAAAATTTAACCCTGCTCATTTTTACTTACCTCCTTTTAAATAATTTAATTGATGTAAATTTAGTTTATCAAATTTCAATAGAGATGTCAAGTTAAAAATTATAGGTGTCATTTAAGAATTAAAAGTGCACACTTTTTGTTAAATTTAAAGTTTAAAAGTGCACACCTCTTATACTACGCACCCCCATAAACTGAGCTATTTAAAACTCTGAAACCGTAACGT
>JASEHU010000314.1 GCA_030018635.1 bacterium | reverse complement strand
TCCCAACCTCTTCTTTTCATGAATGAAGTTGAGAAGATGAGAAGGTAAGCGGATGTGAATTAACTTTATTAGTAATTGGATTTATCGGATTGTAGAGTAGATCACCGGCGGCAGTAATAGAGCTGTGCACGCGAACGCTTACATTAAACTCACCGTCCCGGCGGTGATTATCTCTGTCTCTCCATCTTCTAACTCCACAACAAGATGTCCTTGCTCATCAATCGACTGCCCATAGCCTATAATCGATTTATCAGGCAGTCGCACCTTAACCCTTTTGCCAACGACCAATGACCATTCATTGATTTCCTTTAAAAAAGGCTGTAAATTATGGCTAACCTTAAATGTTAAATAATCCTCCTCAATGGATTCTAATATCTTTATGAGAAGTTCCATTCGCTGAATTTCTTTGCCTGACTCGCTCTTGAGGGAGGTTGCTCCGAAAGGAAGAATGGTAGAATCCACATTGACATTAATCCCTATGCCGACAATGATATATTTTACGGCTATTTCAACACAAGAGCTTTCGGATAGTATGCCGGCTACTTTTTTATTATTGAGATATAAGTCATTGGGCCATTTGACCAGCACCGGCAGATTGGTTTCTTTCCTGATTACCCTGCTTAAGCTGTGTCCGATTAGAATGGTTAATCCTGATGCCTGGCTAAGGTTAATCAGGGTAGGGGTCAGGATAAGTGAAAACCATAAGCCACCAGGAGGGGAAACCCAGTTTTTACCGGATGTGCCTATGCCTGCGGTTTGCGTCTCGGCGATAACTAAGGTTCCTTCAGGACTGCCGAAAGAGGCCAGGGTATGGGCAATATCCTGTGTCGAACCTACCTCATCGAAGGTATGTATTTGTTTGCCAAAAATATTACTCTTCAAACCTTGTTTAATTTCTTCTGCCTGCCACATATTAGTCTTTTTCCTCAATGGTAAAGGGGAAGGTGAAGGTAAAGGTAGAGGTAAAGGTAAAGGTAAAGAGGAAGAATACTTTACCTCTCCCTTTACCTCTACCTTTACCTTTACCTTTACCTTTACCTTCCCCTCTCCCTTTACCTCTTACTTACTGACGTAGGTAATTGTTTTTTCTTCGAACGAGACCCGCACCAATTCCTCAATAGTAGTTATTCCAGCCAGGACCTTTCTTATTGTTGCCTGTCTTAAGGTAACCATACCTTTTTGTTTAGCCAGTTCTTTGATGATATGTGCCGATTCACGAGCCAGAATCAACTCACGAATTTCGTCATCCAATTCCATCACCTCATATACACCCGTTCTGCCTTTATATCCGGTATTAGAGCATTTCTTACATCCGGCTCCATGATATAATTTAATCTTTTCTCCCTCTTGTGATGTGAGGCCCATCTCTTTGAGTAATGCAGGAGATGCATCATAGGCCTCTTTGCAATGAGGGCAAATTACACGAATTAATCTCTGACTGATACACATAATTACCGTGGAGGTAATCAAAAATGGCTCAACACCCATATTAAGTAAGCGGGTGACGACACCCGGGGCATCATTGGTATGAAGTGTCGAAAAAACTAAATGTCCGGTTAATGCAGAATTAATGGCTACCTCGGATGTTTCCCTATCCCGCACCTCACCAACTAAGATTACATCCGGGTCCTGTCGCATAAATGAACGCAGTGCATCTGGAAAATCTAACCCTATTTCCGGTTTGACCTGCACCTGATTTATCCCTCTCAATAGATATTCTACCGGGTCCTCAACCGTAACAATATTTTTATCCGTGGCATTAATCGTGCGTAGTGTTGAATAAAGGGTTGTTGATTTACCGCTACCGGTAGGTCCGGTGATAAATATAATCCCATAGGGGGCAACAATATTCCTCTCGTAGATAGCTAAAGCATCTTTTTCAAATCCTAATTTAGATAAATCTACACATAAACTCTTCGGGTCGAGGATACGAATAACTACCTTCTCCCCGTGAACAGTAGGAATAATAGAGATTCTTAAATCTGCCTCCCGATTAGAAATAATTACCTTTGCCCGGCCATCTTGAGGCAATCTTTTCTCCGCAATGTCTAAATTAGCAATGATTTTTATTCTTGAGACTAAAGCCGGATGGAAAATCTTAGGCGGAGAAGGCATTTCATATAAAATCCCATCTATACGGTATCTAAGCCGCAGGTCCTTTTGATATGGTTCTAAGTGGATATCCGAGGCACCGGCATTTATGGATTCATTCAAGATATGATTGACCAACTTGATAATAGGTGCTTCATTCTCTTTTCCCATTTTACTTATGTCAACTGCCTCTTCTTCTGTCATTGGTCTGAGGACCTCAAATGCCTTCTCATCAACCCCTTTCATAATCTCGTCAATAGAATGCTCTTTTTTCCCATAACTTTTCTCGATTACCTCTTTAATCTCATCTTCAGAGGCAACTACCGGTTTTATACGGCAGTTCGTTGCCCTTTTAATATCATCTAAGGCAAAGACATCTAATGGGTCAGCCATAGCCACAACTAAGGTATTATCTTCCCTGCTGATAGGGATAGCCATGTGGCGGCGAACAATACTTTCCAACACCTCCCGCCGAACATCAAGGGAAAAAGGTTGTATGTCTATTTCGGCTAAATTTACATGCTCCATGCCTAATTGACCGGCTAAGAAATCCATAATAATGCCTTCAGTGGTAAAGCCTAATTTAACCAGAATCTTACCCAATCTTTCGCGACTACGCTTTTTTTCCGCTAAGGCAACCTCAAGTTGTTCCCGGGTAATAATACCCGCCTCAACTAACAATTCACCTAATCTAAGTTTTTCCATTTTCAATCACTCCTTTAAAAGAAAGTAAATATTAATGATGGATTAGAGTTGTTATCTGTTTACTGAACTTTTGCAATTTTTGTAGTCATTCACGACTTGAAATTTGAAATTGGAA
>JASEHU010000313.1 GCA_030018635.1 bacterium | reverse complement strand
AAGGTAATAATTGATAATCTTGGCCCTAAATTAAATGCGTTTATCAACAGTACAAAAGGATGAAGGCCTAATTTCCAATTTCTAATTTCCAATTTCTGCAAGAAATCACAGGAAAAATGATGAAAATGAACCGTCCCTATATGAAATATTTAGATGAATTTTGTGACCCAAAACTTGCCCGTGGTCTAATTAAGGCAATTGAAGGGCTGGTAGATAGAGAGATCTGTCTCATGGAGGTTTGTGGGACACATACCGTGGCTATTTTTAAACATGGTCTGCGTGGTCTTTTCCCAAAATCACTTAAACTTCTCTCTGGGCCAGGTTGTCCTGTTTGTGTTACCCCAACTCAGGATGTAGATACGGCTATTTGGATTTCAAGGCAGAAGGATGTTGTGCTGACTACATTTGGCGATATGATGAGGGTGCCGGGAACAATAGGTTCTCTTGAAAAACAGCGAGCAAATGGAGCTGATATTCGGGTTGTTTATTCAGTGCTTGATGCATTGGAATTGGCAAAAACTAACCCAGCAAAGAAGGTGGTGTTTTTGGGTGTGGGGTTTGAAACCACCTCACCAAGTATTGCCTCCTGTATATACACGGCAAACAAAGAAGGGATTAGTAATTTTTGGATTTATGTCTGTCATAAATTGATTCCACCGGCTATGCGAGCATTACTTGAATCTGGTGAAACAACGATTGATGGCTTTATTTGCCCGGGACATGTCTCAACCATCATTGGCTCATTACCTTATGAATTTATTGCCAGCGAGTTCAATGTGCCTTGCGTTATTTCTGGTTTTGAGCCTCTGGATATTCTCCAATCCGTTTATATGTTGATAAAGCAGATTAAAGAGAAAAAGGCACAGGTGCAAATTCAATACTCGCGTTGTGTTAAACCCGAGGGGAACGAGAAGGCATTGGCTATGCTTTATGAGGTATTCGAACCTGCGGATTCAAATTGGCGTGGGATTGGTGTGATACCGAATTCAGGGTTGAAGATAAGGCAGGGGTATAACCGATTCGATGCCTCCATACACTTTGAAATGCCTACATCTCAGGTAACTGAGGAGAAATCTGGTTGTATCTGCGGCGAGATACTTCGGGGGGTAGCCATCCCGATTGATTGTCCACTTTTTGCAAAGGTATGCACCCCTGAAGAGCCAATTGGAGCCTGCATGGTCTCTTCAGAAGGCACCTGCGCCGCATACTACAAGTATGGAGGTTAGACATGAACGCTTATAAAATATTGAATGTAGAATATTGAATGTAGAATGTAGAATATTGAATAGAGGAGGAGGAATGTTGAAGGAAAGTAGAATATTTGATATTGAAGAGCGTTTAATAGATTTTGCCGTCCGTATTATTCGTGTAGCGGAATCTTTGCCAAAGACAAAAGTAGGAAATCACATTGCAGGTCAGCTCATTCGTTGTGGTACATCACCTGCTCCCAATTATGGTGAAGCTCAAGGCGGAGAATCTCATGCTGACTTTATCCACAAGATGAAAGTATGCCTTAAAGAATTGCGAGAAACAAGGATATGGTTGCTTATGATTGTAAGAGCAAATCTTATGAAATCTCCATTAAAACTTAAGGCATTGATTGATGAAAATAATGAATTGATTTCGATTTTTGCAGCAAGCATAAAAACGGCTAAACAGAAGAATACCAAAACTTCATAATTCTACATTCTACATTCTACATTCAATATTCAATACTATGCCTTATTTATGAGGCAATGGAGTATACAAGTATGGAGGTTAGACAACATGAACACTGAAAAAATCCTTCTTGCCCACGGTTCGGGTGGAAAACTTACTCATCGTCTGATTCGTGAGGTATTCTTAAAGGAGTTTGGCAATGAATTACTTGAAGAGTTAGGCGATAGCGCTATATTTCCTGTTGCTGAAGGGAAACTGGCTTACACCACTGATTCCTATGTGGTTGACCCCATATTTTTCCCTGGTGGGGATATTGGCAGACTATCGGTCTGCGGAACGGTAAATGATTTAGCTATGAGTGGGGCAAAACCGCTTTATCTGTCAGCTTCCTTCATTATAGAAGAGGGCTTTGGACTAACCGAGCTAAAAACTATAGTAAGTTCTATGAAAAAGGCAGCTGAGGAGGCAGGGATTAAAGTTGTTTGTGGTGATACAAAGGTTGTTCCAAAAGGAGGGGTAGATAAGATATTCATTACTACCTCTGGCATTGGCTTAATTCCTTCGGGGACAGAGATTTCACCCCGGCGAATTATGGTTGGGGATGAGATTATCATAAACGGCACAATCGGAGACCATGAAATAGCCATCTTAAGTCAGCGGGAGGGACTTGAGTTTAGCTCAAAGATACAGTCGGATGTAGCTCCATTAAACCATCTTGTAGCCTCAATGTTAGAGGTGGCAGGGAATGAAATCCATGCCTTAAGAGACCCAACCAGGGGTGGATTGGCAACTACCTTGAATGAGTTTGTCCATAATGCCGAATTTGGGATAAAAATCTACGAGGATAAGATTCCCATAACCGATGGTGTCAGAGGTGTGTGTGAACTGCTTGGTCTTGACCCACTCTATGTTGCCAATGAAGGAAAATTAGTGGCTGTTGTCTCCCAAAATTCCCGGCAAAAGGTTTTTCCTTGCCTGAAGAAAAACACCCTTGGTCTAAATGCCAGGGTTATAGGTGAGGTTATTCCCGAACCTAAAGGTATGGTTCTATTGGTTACGCGCATTGGTGGCACAAGGATAGTAGATATGCTTACTGGAGAACAATTGCCAAGAATTTGTTAGGTTTAACGACCCCAATACTCTTTTGAAGAGACACTACTGGGTCATTCCATTTGATATTGGGGGTATCTATGATAGAATCCAGTAGTCAGAATTCAGGAGTCAGAATAAACCTCACTTCAGGAGCGCCTTTTTTATTCTGACTCCTGAC
>JASEHU010000312.1 GCA_030018635.1 bacterium | reverse complement strand
GCTAAAATTTGCGGGCTTGCTATAGGTGAAGTGGATATGATTAGAGCTGATAGGAAGGATGGTTAGGGTTAATTCTGCTTTCGAGGTTTGACCCCAATCTTTTCACTCATGCTTTGATGATAGAGTTCGTTCTGAAAAATCGCAATTTATGCCAGTAATGAGTATAAATGTTTGAAATTGCAATGTGGGCAAAAGAATCTAATTCCTTTCATATAATCACAAATTGTGACGGTGATAAGTATAAATATCTTAGGAGGTGTTTTTACATTGAAAGAGCTGAAAATTGCCATGGAATTCTGGAAGGAAGGGGAGTATATGTAACTCGTTGCCCTGAGATTGATATGCTCTCTCAGGGAGATTCTTTAGAAGAAGCAAAGTCAAAACCTCTTTGAGGTCATAGAAATTCAATTTGAAAAGATGGAAAAGATGGGAACGCTTAAGGACTGCACCAATGTCCCCCATTTTCAAATACAGAAGAATTGGGAGGAAATCCAAAAAGTTAGATTCAGTATTTGAAGGGGTTAGGAACTGAAAGGGAAAAAGGAAATAAGTTGTGCTGTGAATTCAATATTCAAGGTCTGACCCCGGTATCCCCCAAGGAGGTTAACGGATGTCTACTCAACAACGTAAGTTTAATGTCCATGTAATCTTATATAGTGAATACAATATTGAAATAGCTCATTGCTTAGAATTTGATATCGTAGCCCAGGGAAAGACAAAGATGGAGGCATTTAAAAACCTTTTGGATGCGATTGAATTGCAAGTAAATTTTGCTATTGAGAATAACAATATAGAATCCATCTTTAATCCGGCACCACCTGAATATTGGAGAATGTTGGTTAAGGCAAAAAGGTGTCCTTGCAAGCCCAAACGGAAAATGCCGTCATTTATTTCAACTATAGATTGTAATTATGCAAAAGAGTTAGCTTATGGATAGACCAACTAAATATAAGGTGTTACTAAAGCTATTAGCTAAATTTGAAGTTTATGAAGATAAAAAGAGAGCCAAAGGAAGTGAACGTTTATGGATAAGGAAGTATCCGGATGGTACTAAAAGATCGATTCCTGTTACATGTCATGGTGAAAATTATGTAATAGGAGTTGGTTTAATAAAGGCTATTCGCAGACGTTTTGCTTTAACTGAGAAAGATGGGATTTTAGATGAAGAGTTTTACTCTAAAAAATAAGGAAATAAAAAAGTTGAAGAAGGGAAGAAAGAGGGCGATATAGGTACTCTTGGGTTGGAAATGTTTAGAGGAAATGATTAACCGAGAGAAAAATGGAGATAAGAGAAATTTTGTGAGTTAATTCTGCTTTCGAGATCTGACCCCGATCTTTTCCTTAGCAAAAAACAAGTATTGGAGATTATCATGATTTCTGAAAAAATAATTAAAAAAGCAATTGAGCGATTGATAAAAGTAGCAAGACCACAAAAGGTATACTTGTTCGGATCCTATGCTCGTGGTGATGCTCGAAAGCAATCTGATTTAGACTTTTTGGTCGTTGAACAGACACTAAGTAACCGACGAAAAGAGATGGTTCGTCTTCATGATGCGATCCGTTCGATGCGTATTCCGGTAGATATTTTGGTAGCAAGTGAATCTACCTTTAACGAATGGGCTGATGTGCCTGGAACTGTTATGTATAAAGCAAAAATGGAAGGACGATTGTGTTATGAAAATCCGTAAACTCGCCGAAAAATTTCTCAGTAAGGCTGACCAAGATATGACTGTTCTTGAGAAGTGGCGACAAGACCAGGATATTGCTGATGAAATTTTAGGTTTTCATGCTCAGTAAGTGGCTGAGAAAATGCTTGCAGAGTGGATCTTTTTTCTAGCCAATTAATGAAGCGGATTCGCTCCGCTCACCGCTTATTTTGTCGTTAGAAATAAGATGTTAATCATTGAGGGCAAGAATCATTCCGAACAGTATTGGGTCTGACCCCGATCTTTTCCCCGATCTTTTCCCCGATCTTTTCCCTAATTGACTATACCAACGGGTGAAAATATAGTGTATTGACAATTTAAGAGGAAATAGAAGGGGGAATGGGAATTGATGAATAAAAAGGAAAAAGGAAGATAACGAGAGCTTGGGGTAGATTCAACATTCGAAGGGGTGAGGAACTGAAAAGGAAAAGGAAATAAGTTGCGAGGTGAATTCAACCTGAAATCGGCAAGTAAATGGGATGAATGTAGCCCAGGATTCTATCCTGGCTATACTTAGCTAATGATTTCGCTGTCTGAAGTTTTCCAACATAGAATGTTGGGCTACATCCGGCATTTATAGAGATAAGCATTACCAGTATTTGGGTACTTGCCGATTCCATGTTCAACGGTCAATGTCTGACTCCAATCCTCACTCATAGCAAAAGAGATAAACTTGTAGGACGGTTGTGTGATTTCACAGTAAGAATTATTAATAATCCGCAGATTACGCAGATGAAAAAAGATTAAAAATCTGTGAAATCTGCAGATTATCATCTTCTCCCTAATTGTTCAGTAAAAGATGTGGGCAAAGATTAGAACCCTAAAAGGGGGGAGGGAGGTTGTTTAGAATGTCAAAGATTAAGGAATTCAAGAAAGAGTATTCTGGAGAGTGGCTGGCTATTGAGGTTACAGAGGATGATGAGAGTGGTCCAATAGATGGAAATTTGATCTTGCATGGTTTAGATCATGATATGGTCTGGGACAAGATATCCAAAGATAAAAGAAGAATCTATGTAACCTATGCCGGAATTCCTATTGAGAATGGATATGCGGTGGCTTTCTGATGAAGATAAATATAAAGGAATCAGTAATAATTATTAAGGTAGAAGTCTTTTGGCGAAAAAGGGAGTAGGATTTTAGATATGGTCTTCGACACAGGGGCTACCTACACTATAATCCCCTGGAAGGTGGCCGAATCTTTAGGAAATTAGAGAAGAATGAATAAAAACG
>JASEHU010000311.1 GCA_030018635.1 bacterium | reverse complement strand
GAGGAAAATCTTGAAGAATGGGACGATTTTATAACCTGGGAAGGCTTCCATCAGGCATACTGTGAATGGGAAAAAAGATATGAGGAACTAAAAGAATGTATGAGATTATAGATATCCTGAACCGAAGTAAAATAGTATCTCAAACAGAAATCTTGGAATTGGTTGATGAACACAGTGTCCAGTCTATCAGGATAAAAACTAAATTGATAAATGAAAGCTCTCTGTTTATTCAGGAGACAATAAGCGCAAAGGGCAACAAATATTCTTATCATTGGCAGACCAAAGATAATAAGCTTCTACTCCGGTGGGATAATTCGCCTCATTACAAAGAGATTGGAACCTTTCCTCATCATAAACATGTTGGTGAGAATATAGAGACAAGTCATAAGGTGAGTATTGAGGAAGTGTTAGGGTGCATAGAGGCCGTAATTAAAGCAGAATAGATGAATCTCTTTTATAAGGTATGAGCAAATGGAATGCCTTTTTGAGCAAGTAAGTAGCTGCGAAAATCTGTCAACTGCCTGGGGCCGGGTTAAAGAGAATCATGGTTGTGCCGGGGTGGATGGGGTGACTATCGAGGGGTTTGAAAAAAGGCTGGAGCGGAATCTGAAGAGACTCCAAACAGACCTTCGGAATAAAAGCTATCACCCCTTGCCCTTACTGAAGTTCCTGGTTGATAAAGGTAATGGTGAGGCCAGACCTCTTTCGGTACCCACAGTGCGGGATAGAATAGCTCAGTCCGCTGTGCTGGAAGTATTTGAGCCTGCCTTTGAATCTGAGTTTGAAGAGTGTAGTTTTGCCTATAGAAAAGGTCGCTCGGTAAAGCAAGCAATCTATCAAATAAAAGAATATTATGAAGCAGGATATAGATGGGTAGTTGATGCGGATATTGATGCCTTTTTTGACAGCGTTGACCATCAGTTATTACTCAAAAAGGTAAAGAGATATATCAATGATGAGTATATTGTCAGGCTGATTGAATTATGGATAAAGGCAGAGGTCTGGGATGGCGAATCCTTAAAAGTAATGAATAAAGGTATCCCACAGGGTTCGCCAATTTCACCAATACTTGCTAATCTTTTCCTTGATGAGCTTGATGAGGCAATGTTGAAAAATAACCAGAGATATGTGAGATTTGCCGATGATTTCCTTGTGCTTTGTAAGTCTTCTGAAAAAGCAAGGGAAATTCTTGAATTCACTAATGAAGTGCTTGAAAGATTGCTTTTAAAACTTGATGAAGGGGAGATAGTAAGTTTTGACCAGGGGTTTAAATATCTCGGTGTTATGTTTGTGAGGAGTATGGTTATGGTCCCTTTTGATAAACCGAAAAAGGAGCGAAAGGTTTTATACTATCCTCCACCCTTGAACATGGGCGCATATCGTCTTAAGAAAAAAAGAGGTTGGTAAATGGCAAACATTTATCTTACAGAGCAGGGCTCTATCTTGCGAAAGACAGGAGACCGGCTTATTGTCCAAAAAGATAATGAAACTCTTCTTGATATTCAATGCAATAAAATAGATGCAGTTTTAATATTTGGCAATGTCCAGTTTACCACGCAGGCAGTTCATGAACTCTTTGAGCATGGAATTGAAATGGCTATTATGACCAGGACGGGAAGATTAATTGGACAAATTACTTCACCTATGCCTAAAAATGTTTATCTTCGGTTAGCTCAATATGAGAAGTATAAAGATGAGTCTTTTATAACTAAAATTTCAAAAATTATTGTGGCTGGAAAGATACAGAATGAAATAGAATTTATAAGACGGTTTTCGTATAATCATCCTGAAATAAGATTAATTGATGAAATAGAAAGATTAGAACGATATAGAAAAGATATTGAAGGAAGAAACACCATTGCCGAACTTTTAGGGGTAGAGGGTGCCTCAGCTAAGGAATATTTCACGGCATTTAACAAGATGATACTTGGTGCATTCAATTTTGATGGCAGAAGAAAGAGACCAGCGACTGACCCGGTCAATGCTCTACTATCATTTGGCTATACCCTGGTATTTAATGAGATTTCCTCACTCCTTGATGGTATTGGATTTGACCAGTATATTGGATATTATCATAAGATAGATTATGGCAGACCATCACTTGCAGCTGATTTGTTAGAAGAATTTAGAACCCCAATTGTAGATAGATTTACTCTAAAATTAATAAATAATAGGGTGTTTAAAGAAGATGCCTTCTTCCTCCATACCCAATCAGGGGGAATCTATCTTAAACAGGAGGCTATGAAGAGATACTTTGTAGAATACGAACATTACATAAATGAGATATTTACTCATCCCCAAACAAAGGAAAATACAAACTTTAGAAAATGTATAAGAATACAGATAGAAAAACTGGCAAGGGGAATAACTACAGATGGAAAGTATCAACCATTTCATTTTGATAGGTGAGATATGTTTCATGTGATATCTTATGATATACCAGATGATAAACGAAGATTAAGGATAGCTAATACATTGAAGGATTTTGGAAATAGGGTGCAATATAGTGTGTTTGAATGTATCCTCGATAACCTTTTGTTAGAAAAATTGGTGAAAAGGATAAATAAGATAGTAAAATCTCAAGAGGATAGTGTCCGTATCTATAAGATTTGTGCCGGTTGCCAGAAGAATATTAAAATAATCGGGTTAGGTAAAGTATCAGAAGATAAAGAAGTCTATGTGGTGTAATGACTTAAGTAGAGTTGGGAAAATTGGTTAAAAATAAGGGTGGTTAGTATTTTCGTTCTAAGTGATTGAAACACAAGGAGAAAAGTGGTGCTTTTATGATGAAAAAGGAGGTGAAAAAGGTGCTTTTGAAAGACAAATTATGGAGGTTAGTATTTTTAGCCCTGCCAAACCACTGTTTCCAAGGGTCCGGAAGGGGTGCTGTGCGAAAGTAAGACTTGATGAATAAAGGATTGCGAGGTAGCACGGAGCACGGAGC
>JASEHU010000310.1 GCA_030018635.1 bacterium | reverse complement strand
TTCTGTGAGGGGCATTAACAACAAAGGAGGTTGAAAAGATGTCTACTCGACAAAAGTTTGTTGGTTTTGTAGGGATTTTAGGAATTTTGTTTGGAATGGTAAAAATAGCCGAGGCGGCAACACTAAATGTGCCAGGAAGTTATACAACCATTCAGGCGGCTATTAATGCCGCAACAACTGGGGATACGGTATTGGTGAATAATGGAACATACATTGAAAACATCAACTTTAACGGTAAAGCCATTACTGTCCAATCCATAAATGGTACTACCAGCACAATCATTGACGGGAATGCCAGCGGTAGTGTGGTAGTCTTTGGTTCTGGCGAGGGAATTAATTCGGTGCTGACAGGATTTACCATCACCAATGGTTCAGATACTTTAGTCGGTGGGATTTTTTGAAAAATTTTTTGAAAAAATAACACTTGACAAACAACAAATCTTGTGGTATTATATAAAATATGAGAATGAAGAATATACCTAATATGACCAAAAGAGAAGGTAATATCCAAAATAACCAAAAAGCAAATTCCTATCAGTTCAATAAAAAAAAGGTAGTATTAATAATGCCTCCTATTCGTCTTGAGGATAGGTATGGGAAGATAGCCAAAGTAGGTAATACAATGGCTTCATTAGGACTTGCGTATTTAGGAGCATATATAAGAAAGTATGAATATACCCCTTATATAATTGAATCTCCAGCATTAAATTTAGAATTCAATGATATATTAAATCAGATATTAATGATTAATCCAGATTATGTTGGTATTTCTTCTTCTACAATGACAATATATAATGCGGCAAAGATAGCAGAGATGATAAAAGAGAGTAAGCCGGAAATAAAGATAATTATTGGAGGAGCTCATATTACAGCTACTCCTGATAAAACAATGAAGCAATTTAAATATTTTGATATAGGGGTGATAGGAGAAGGAGAGATTACATTTAAAGAATTATTAAATGTTTTGGATAAAGGAGATGATATTTCCAAAGTAAAAGGAATTGTTTTTAGAGATAAAAATGGGGAAATAAAGGTTAATGAGAGAAGAGAGTATATTGAGGATTTAGACCTACTTCCTTTTCCGGCATGGGATATAATACATGGTTTTCCATCTGTTTATAAATTATCTGCACCTCTTTCTATTCATTCAGTAGAAGCGAGTATTATAACTTCAAGAGGATGTCCCTATAATTGTATTTTCTGTGATAGAAGTGTATTTGGTCGCAAGTATAGATATCATAGCGCAGAATATGTTTTAGAAATGTTTCGGATATTAACAAAAGAGTATTATGTTAAACATGTATATATTTATGATGATACATTTACAACTGCAAAGGAAAGGTTGTATAAGATATGTAATTATTTAATAAAAGAGAAAACGAGAATAAGTTGGACATGTCAAAGTACAGTCCATATAGATTATGAAACATTGAAATTGATGAAAACGGCTGGTTGTTGGCAAGTTGGATTTGGTATAGAGAGTGGTTCAGAAAGGATTTTAAAAGTATTAAAAAAGTCGCAGACTATAGAACAAGTGAAAAAGGCAGTATGGTTGGCACATAAGGTGGGTCTGAAAATAAGAGGGCTTTTTATAATAGGTTCTCCGACAGAAACCAGAGAAGATATTATGAAGTCAATAGCATTATCTAAGGAATTACCGTTAGATGATCTCCAGATGCTTAACTTCACCCCTTTCCCCGGTACTGAAATATATACTCTTGCAAAGGAATATGGTGAATTTGAAGATAACTGGAGGAAAATGAATTTCCTTGAACCTATCTTTATTCCCTATGGATTAACCAAAGAAGAGTTAATAAAATATCAAAATAGAGCTCACATAGAATTTTATTTGAGGTTTAAAGTTGTTTGGAAATATATCATGCTTACCATAAAACATCCAGTAGTTTTTATTAATATCTATAAAGGAGCAACAGTTTTGTCCAATATAATGATAAATACTATAAGTAACAGTTTTTGGAAAAAAGAATTTAAAAGGAAGTAATTCCTAAATACGGTTGGAGGAGATAAATTATAATTATCTTGCGTATGTCCATCCTACTCAAATAATGGGTGGAATTATGGGTGGGGCAATTACATTATTGGATTCTGGAACTATCGATAAATATAGTGAAAACCAAACTCCTCAAGGCACATTTGATGGTAAGGATATGGCCGTAGCAGTTTCCTATGCGAGGGAGATGATGCCAAATTGTTCCTTAGGGGCAACAGTAAAATATATCCAGATGAAAATAGCTGGGGAGAAATCAACCGGGTTTGGGTTAGATGTCGATTGTTTATATAAGCCTGAAGTTGAAAATCTTACATTAGGAGTAGTAGTCCAGAATTTTGGTCCTAAGTTGAAGGCATTTGTAAGTGAGAAAGATGCACTACTACCTCATGACTCTTTAAATTTAGGGTAGAGAGACTTGAGTTTTATTTGGGCATCAGTGGTGAAGAATTGCTATTATTTCATGCTCCACGAAATTCATAACATCTGTGTAATCTGTGGTTTAAATCTACAAACAGACATTTTCGTTTGAACTCTTAAATTAAAGAGTCTGAAGGTACTACCACTAAATTTCAAGGTTGGCGGTGCCTACAAATTCTCGAATAATCCATTAACCTTAAGTCTGGATATTAACTTCCCTTCGGATAACGATACCAATTTTAATTTTGGTAGCGAATATTGGATTAAAGATATAGTAGCCATTCGTGCCGGCTATAAATCTTTGACTAAAGATGAATTGAAATCATCGGATTTAACCTTTGGGGCAGGATTTAGAATGCCGGGAACAGGTCTTGGACTTGATTATGCCTATTGTGATTATGATGATTTAGGCGATACACATCGCGTATCATTAATGACAAAGTTCTAATTTTAGTAAGCGGATTTAGCGGATTAATCAGATAAAAAATAATCCGATAAATCCGTTTAATCCGATTACAA
>JASEHU010000030.1 GCA_030018635.1 bacterium | reverse complement strand
CCTGAATTCTGACTACTGGAGCACCCACAATATCAAATGTTATGAACCACTATTGCGTTTTCCTTACCGATAACCTGATTACCATTTACCAGTCCCTCTTCTCTTCAAGGTATCTTCTAAGTTGATAGGTTTGACATCCTTATGTTTGGCATCATAAACCGAGACGACATTCAATCCCTTAAAATATCCCTTTATTACAGAGATTTCTTCTTTAGACAGCGGTTTAGTTGGACAAGGTCGCAAAGGGGTATTTATCTGCACCTCAGCCGGGTTTATCTCAAAAGCCAATTCGGCTAATCCAGGGGCATTATCTTTATTTTGGGCAATAAACATAAGCTGTAGTCCGAACCTTCCACCATATTCTTTTCTGAATTGTTTTATGCCATCTATGCTTTCCGCAAATTTAATCCCTGGTGCAGGTTTGTTGAGTAATTCGAATGACTCTTCGGATGAGGCATCTAATTTGACTGACACAAAATCGGCCAAAGAAAGCTCCGCCCGTATTTTATCTTTTATTATTAAGGATGCGTTAGTCAAAACCGCTACAGGCTCTTTTCGAATTGCCTTTATTGCCTTTATTACCTCACCTAAATTTTCTGCCAGTGTAGGTTCACCACGACCTGAAAGTGTTACATAATCTATTTGAGGTAATACCTCTCGTTGGGTCAGGGATAACATCTCTAACTCTTTAATTATGTTTCGGGTGGGAACATATACCTTCCTTTCTATTTCATAATGTGGTCCTTTGCCAAGCTGGCAGTAAATGCAGTCAAAGGTGCATATCCTATGCCTTTGTGAAAGTAAGTCAATCCCCAGTGAGCTACCCAATCTCCAGGAAGACACCGGTCCATAAATGTATTCCATAATTCTACCTCTTTCTCAACATCTCCAACTGATTTCTGATAGCTTCTCGTGCCTCTTTATCCATGCGGTCTATAAAAACTATGCCGTTGAGGTGGTCAATCTCATGTTGAAGAACTCGTGAGGGAAAACCAACCGCCTCTATTTCTACAGTTTCTCCCTTTAAATTCAAACCTTTAACCCTTACCTGTTGTGCCCGCGCTACCATACCTGTAACCTGGGGGAAACTCAAACAGCCTTCTTCAGCTACATTTTCTCCTTCCTGAAATAGGATTTCAGGATTGATAAGGACCATAGGGTTACGGGGGTTTTTGTCCCGGTTATTGGCATTGGCAGAATCAGGGTCGGACACAATAATCCTTTGTAACACACCAACCTGATTAGCCGCCAGTCCAATGCCCTTTGCCGCATACATTGTCTCCAACATATTTGTAATTAAATCTAATGTATTCTTCCTTATCTTATTTACTTGTTTAGCCTTTTTATAAAGGATAGGGTCAGGATATTTTTTTATAGGTAAAATGGGCATATTAGGTTTTTCTCCTAAAAATTATAGCACTTATTAAAAAGAATTTTGGATTTTGAATTTTGGATTTTGGATTGAGGAATCTTATATACTTAATCCAAAATCGAAAATGATTACAAATTGGTATGAATTGGAGGAAGTTCCACAAATCAAAAACCTGCCATATAAAGGATTAAACCACAACTCAAACCAATGACCAGATTAATTATTTTTATTAACAGGGCATGTTTTATGGAATAAGATAGGAGTGGAAGCATGCCATGTCCATCCTGGATGATAGAGCTTGCCAACAGGACTGAGAAAGGGATAATTCCCTCAGCAAACATCATCACAAAGATAAGATGCGGTCCTGATTCAGGTATTATGCCAATTAAACAGGCAATAATCAAGACCCAAAACATATTTTCTTTAACATACGATTCTAAATTCCAGAAACTCTGCCCTATGTCTATAGCTAAAAGTGAAAAAAATGTCCATAAAAATACCCGCCAGAGATGTCTTTTAGCCAGGTGATTCCAGATATGCTCTTCTAAATAATGGTCAGGAACGGTGATGATAATAAATATCGCTAATAAAAGCAAGGAGATAAGTGTATTTCTTTCCCAGGTTTCTTCTATAGAAATGATTTTACCGACTACAAGAATGCTGAAGATTAAAAACACAGCCAACAAAAGAAATCTTGACAGGGTAATCTTTCTCAAATTGTCCAATACACCCTGGATATCAAGGATTTTACAGACATCTTTTTTAAAATGCACTTCAGATAATTCACATACCTGAGCGGGTTTAATCTTCAAAATAGGTAGTATTTTATCAATTATCCAGGCAGAGACAATCCCTAAAATAAAGAGGGTGGCAAATAGCATCAGGGCTTGTTTGGGGAACATAGCCAGCATAACAAAGGCCTCATCCCCTGAGGCGGCAATCATACCCCCGGCAATAGCCCCAAAGCTTAAAAGCCCGTGGACATAAAAAGAGACATTCATAAATGACCCCAAGCAACCCGGTATGACAGCCAAACCTGATGCCCCGACATACTGTCTCCAATAACCACCTTTTATGACTTTGCTCATTTTACCCCGGGTTAATACCTCAATATAATCCACCAGCATCATCATTACAAAGACAAAGACGGTTATTATTAGCCCCTGTTTAAGATTATAAACAATTATTTCCATATCTTTATAAATAAGTGAATAGTGAAAAGTGAAAAGTGAAAAGTGAAGAAGAAATTCCTCTTCACTCTTCACTATTCACTTTTCACTTTTCACTATTCACTTTTCACTTTTCACTGCATCTTACAGAATTTTATGCAATTTTTTCATAATAGTTTTCTTAGGCACAATTCCAACCATCTCATCAATTAGCTTGCCATTTTTAAATAATTTTAGGGCAGGAATACTCGTAACATTATATTCTCCAGCCTTTGCCTGATTTTCATCCACATTCACCTTACTGATTTTTACCCTTCCTTCATATTCTTTAGATAATTCATCTAATGTTGGGGCGAGCATTTTACATGGTCCACACCAGGGCGCCCAGAAATCAACAAGTACAGGTATAGAGGACTTCGTAACTTCCTCTTCAAAGTTAGAATCGGTTATCTCCATAGCCATTTTTTATTACACCTCCATTTATTAAATTTTCGATTTCCGATTTTCGATTTCTTCAATCCAAAATCCAAAATCTAAAATCTAAAATTCCATAGGTGGCTGGCAATCGGTAATTACTGACCCATTACCCGCCACCATTTATCCCTGATTAATTATGCAGGTATTGAGATAGCCTCATTTGGGCATTCTTCGACACAAGTACCACAATCTGTGCATTCGTCTTCATTTACCACAGCCACATCATCAATCATACTTATGGCATTAGTCGGGCAGACATCAATACACATCTCACAGGCAACACAATTTTCTTTGTCAACTACAGCCGCCATTTTTTCTTTCCTCCTTTCTTCTTGATAAAATATTGTAAAAGGAGTAAGGATTTAAGGGTTCAAGGGTGAGAAAGAAAAAATCCTTTCTCCTCCCTTGACCCCTCGAACCCTCAACCCCTTAAACCCTTCCTAATTCACGAACGGTTAATTTTCATTTATCACCTTTTCCATTTCCGCTACAAAATCTTCCGGGCCACGATAACTTGTTATTTGATGAAGTATCTGCCCGGCAGAATCCATAAAGATAATAGTTGGTAATCCCCTTATCCCATATTTCTGAGGGGTAACACGGTCTGTGTCACAATCAACCTTAACTGGAATAAATTTCTTGGCAAGGATTATTACCTGTGTATCCTTGTAGGTAGTTTTATCTAACTTCTTACACCAATCACACCAGCTTGCCTCAAAATCTACCATCAAAGGTTTCCCTTCTTCTTTACCTATCTTTAATCCTTCCTCAAAAGAGGAATACCACCTAATCTCTTTTGCCTCGATTTCCATAGGTTTTTGCTGAAGAGAATGAATTTCTTCTTGCTCAGGATGCTCTTTAATCCCCTCTTTTTTTTCAACCTCTATCTGCGGTATAATCTTTGCAGGTGGTAGTGTTGGACTTTCTTGGACATCACCTTTCTGAATTATTTCCTCTTGGATGGCACTGTCAATTTGCTGTTTAATCTCTTCTTTGGGTGTAGTTGTATGATTACAGCCAAAGCCAAAAAATATTATTAAACAAGGGCATACCCATTTCTTTAGATACATAATTTTTTCTTCCTGAAATTATTTTATCATTCTTTTTAAATTTTTGCAACAAATTTTTTCAACGAAGTAGAATAATATTAGTAAGCGGATTTAGCAGATGGAACGGAAAAGAGTAAATTTTTCCTATCCGCTCAATCTGCTCAATCCGCTTAATCCGATTACAAAAAGGGTTAGTCTAACTCCGGAATTTCAAATAATGATATTGCCCCATGGCAATAGATTAATCTTAAATGATTTTGCATGAATAAATTATATAATTCCTTTTCTTCATTGTTTTTCCAATGAAAATAGTCAAAATATCTAATTAGCCATCTTGCCCCTGTTTCGTTATAAAGCACATGGGTTACCCCTAACTGTTTTAAATTCCACAGTAACCCTTCTATCCCTTTAGATTTACGGATTAATTTAAGGATGATGTTGGTATCGAATTGGGTAGCGACTAATTTATCCCTCTGGCAGTAGTAACTTCGCACCTCACCAATGAATAAAACCTTACTTTGTGCTGGCAGATGACGATTGACATGGGAAATAACATCGTAATAGTCCTTGATAATCGATTTTTCAAGCAGGAATTTTTCGGTATCTACCTTTTTCAAACACATAAAATACGCGTTTTTGTGGATAACCTTTAAGACATATCCCAAATTCAAAACCAGACTGATAAATAAAATAGCCAGAAGGCAGGGATAAAGGCGTTTGCCTTTAAACCGTTCGATAGTATAACCGACGACTACACATAATAAAACAAAGCAAGGTAAGGCAAATCTATCCACGGCACAGACATAGGACCAGAAGAGGAAGAAAACCCCGCAAAAGGCAAGTAAATATTTGATGCTAAAATCTAATTTTCTCTTTGCCAAAAGGAAAGGTAACAGACTTAAAAATATTGGGCCAACTTTAAGTTTTATTCCGGAGTCCATCCCTCCTCCCTGTTTAAAACTTATATCCCAGAGGAAGATGAATGGTTTCAGGAAAAGGTGATATCCATCACTATAGCGGGTCATTTCGTATAAATACCGCGTGTAATGGAATTGACTCCAGTTTTTCCCACCCAAAACCGGATAAAACAATGGGAAAACAGGGTTACCTGTGAAAACAAGGTTTTTTATCAACCATGGTAGATTGGGAAGCAGGACTAAAATGGCAAAGATAGCGGTGGTTTTGAGTGCCTTTAAGGGACCCTGTTGTTGCCAGGCTACCCAGAGAATACTTAAGGATAAGATAATAAAGCAAAACCCACCAAAGTATTTTGTCCCAATGGCCAATCCACACATCAGTCCACAAACCAATAACCAGCCGTGCTTTTTCTCGTGAGACCAATTGATGAACGCATAGACCGCCAGAATTTCATAAAAGGTAAGGCTGAAGTCATTAAAGGCAACCGTAGCCACAAAAACAGCTAAGGGCATACTACAAAAAGCTAAGATAGACCAATAGGCTGTCCTTTGGCCAAAATATCTCCTGGCTAAAGCGTAAATCCCCAGGGCAGACAAAAGCCCAAATAGAAAATGTATTGCCCTGGCTAATAAATCCCCTTTTAATAAAAGCCCCAGTGTAAAGAGCATCTCGGTATTAAAGGTATAGTTTGAAAAGCAGTTGTCAGGTAGATAGACAATTTTGTGGTGTTTGATGTAGGTTTGCGGCACGGCTAAATGATAAACCAGGGCATCAAAGGTAATGGTAGGAACCAGGAGTAAGATTATGGCTAAAAAAAGGGTTAGAACTAAGGGGATAAATACTGAAATCGAAATTTGCCCGCATCTCGCACACCAGGCCCTGCGACAGAAGTACCATAATTCCGGGTAAAGAATAATTAATCCAACCCCAAATATTAC
Organism: bacterium; assembly: GCA_030018635.1. Taxonomy (GTDB): domain Bacteria; phylum UBA9089; class CG2-30-40-21; order CG2-30-40-21; family SBAY01; genus SBAY01. The sequence goes on along the minus strand of JASEHU010000030.1, from coordinate 7,004 downwards.
ATAGAAAATCCAATCATAAAGAAGACCAACTAACCCTAATCCTAAGACAAGAAAAGAAAGGCAGCCCAGTCCTAATCCAACAGCAAAAATAATCTCCTCTAAGAAACTATTTGGGCTAATCCTAAGAATCTTGAGTACCTTAAGACCAGGGCAGTACGAGGTTATCACCAAAAGGGACAATAAACTAATCTCTAAAATTCTTAAATCACTCAATTCTATTATCCTATTACCAAACCTTGAATATAGAATTCACTATTTCTGTTTTCTATATTCAAGGTTTGCCCCCAACTCCACCCCTTTTACCTTGTGTCTAACGATTAAGCTCAGCCGCCCCGCTCTTGCGGGGTCGGCTGGAGCGAATTGTTAGAACTTGAATTTTTCATAATAGCTTATTGAATTCTTCTAGAGAAAGTCCACTCTGGCGTATAATGGCCCGTAATGTACCCCTGTCTAATTCCTTGTGATCTGGCACAACAAGTTGAGCAAATGGATTATCCCGACGTATAATAATATGACTTCCCTCTTGCCTTTTAAAATAAAAACCTGTTTTGTATAGACTTTTAACACATTCTCTTCCAGAAATCTTTGGAAGTCTACTCATACTGCCATCACCATAGTTTCAAACTTTTCTTCTGGAAGAGCAAGTCCGTCTTCCTTTAAAGCATTTATATATCCATTAATTGCTTCTTTAATATTATTAATAGCCTCTCCTTTAATTTTTCCTTGACTAATACATCCAGGTAAACTAGGGCATTCCGCTACCCAATAACCATCCTCACCAGGGTAAATAATTACTTCTCTCATGATAATCGACTCCTTTTGTTTTATCAATTTTTTTAGGTTCTAACTTATAAGTGGGGTGTCTTGGGGCCAAACCTTGTTTGACCCCAACTCCTCCCCCAAGGTTTGACCCTAACTCCTCCCCAACTCCTGACCTCTGAGAGCTAACAAATGTGATTATAGCACAAAATTAAATGCCTGTCAATGAAATTTCAAGAATTATTTTTGAGGCATAGATGAACACAGATTTTTAGGATTGAATACATTCTCTTTTATAGGTATCCAGTCGCACTGCGTAGGGCATGACAATTGATATTTATGGCTACCGGCAAGCCGGCAATATGGGTTGGACAGGTGAGGATATTTATCCCTAATGCCGTTGTTTTGCCACCTAATCCCGCTGGCCCAATATTCAGGCTGTTGACTTCAACCAATAGTTCTTGCTCTAATCTGGCAATATGTGTCTGCGGGGATGATTGAGCAATAGGTAAAATCAATGCCTCTTTGGCTAATTGAGCGGCTTTATCCATCGTTCCACCAAGTCCAATCCCAAGTATAAACGGTGGACAGGCATCTGGCCCTGCCTCCTGAACTGCCTTGATGATGCCCTTCTTTATTTCGGAAACAGAAACGGTTGGTCGCATCATCTTAATACAATTTTTATTTTCACAACCAAATCCTTTGGGCATAACCGTAATCTTTAATTTATCACCAGGAACTATGTTGTAGTGGATAATCCCTGGGGTGTTGTCCTTGGTATTTTCCCGTAAGATTGGGTCGCTGACCACGGATTTCCGACAAAACCCCTCTTCATAACCCAGCCTGATTCCTTGATTAATCGCCTCGGTTAAAGCATCCCCAACTACCATTACTTCCTGTCCAATCTCCACAAAGACAATGGCTATTCCCGTATCCTGGCAAATGGGCAGTTTCTTTTCCCTGGCAATTTGGGCATTTTCGAGCAATATCTGGAGTATCTTTTTAGCCCGCGGATGACTTTCGTTATTCAGGCTTTCCTCAAGGGCTATCATCACATCCGTCCTTAACTCCAAATTAGCCTTGATGCATAATTCCTTGACTATTTCTGTAATAGTCTTTGTCTGTATCTCTCGCAAAATTACACCTCTATATATTTTCTAACCATTCTTGTTCGCTAATGCCAGATTGCAAAATTATACTTTTTAAGGTTCCGGGGGCAAAATTTCTCTGATTACCAATTACGGTTACTCTCCTCTTTCTACCCTGGACATAACCTACAAACTGTTGATGGCTTCCTTTTTGACGGGTTAGGATAAAATTATTCTTTTTCAGAATTCTTTCTACCTCTTCACTTGATAGTGAAAGTAGTCTCCTATCTGGCATAAACTATCTCCTCAAACTTGATACTATTTGGTAAGGCAATATTAGATAGTTTTTTAATCATAAGTTTAGTTTCTGCATCAAAGAATTTTATCCAGGCTTCCTCTGATGCCGGGCGAGGGATAAACTCTTGCTCATCCCCTGCCTCAATTACATCCTCAAGATATAATTCTACTGCCTCTTGTAAGTTTTTTTTTGCCTCATCAATAGTTTCTCCTTGTGAGGCAACATTAAGTTCAAGACAAATAGCTGAATAAAGATTATCTTCCTTTTCAATCAAACTATGTAAATGTAATCTTCGCATATTTTAATACCCTCCTTCAATTAATCCAACCTGAAATCCCCATATTTGGCAATATGTTCAATCAATCCGCCATCTTGTAGAATATTGGTCATTACCCTGGGTAACATAGAAAAGGTTAATTTTGTATCCTTAGTCAGGTTAGTCAAACAACCTTTTTCTAAATCTACCTCTATTTCATCCCCCTGCTCTATATCCGTGGTATCGCATTCAATCACAGGTAATCCTACATTGATGGCATTGCGGAAGAAAATCCGGGCAAAAGACGAGGCAATCACCCCGCTTATCCCGGCTAATTTAATAATCGTTGGTGCATGTTCGCGACTTGAGCCTAAGCCAAAATTCTTCCCGGCCACAATAAAATCACCCGGCTTTATTTTGGAGTAAAAATCAGGGTCGGCATCCTCCATCACATGTTTAGCCAACTCCTGTAGGTTAGACCGTAAATGAAAATACCTACCCGGTGCAATCAAATCCGTAGAGATGTCATCACCAAATTTAAATACATTACCTTTAAGTTTCATCTTTTCTCTCCTTTTAAAAAATTAGGAATAGGTCCTATAGGTCTTATAAGTCTTATTTTATTCTTTTTTATTCTTCTTCAAAAACAATAGACCGCAGATACACCCCTGGATAATAAAACCCTAAAATTTGTTTATAATTATAACCTAATGTGCCCATTGATACTGCCCCTTTTTGACATAGCCCTACCCCATGCCCCTTGCCTTTACCTTGAAAGGTTACCTTGTCCCCATTTCTGGCTATAGTCAGCCTGGTACTCCATATTTTATCTGAGCCTATCATTAACCGGAATTTATTACCCGGAATAGTAGCCTTTCCCTGGGTATGTTCGATGATGATATTTTTTACCCTGCCTCCACTATCTTTACCATCTGTATAAATAGAGGATATATTGCCAATGTTAAGTATATTTTGAATCGCAGTTAAGGAGATAGTATAATTCCAGTTATCATTAGATGCCTTACAAAATGGGTCATAGACCTCTTTTAAATAGGGGATATCTTTTCCCCAGACCGACAGTACATCAGCGGTTACCCCACCACAGGAGGAGTGATAAAATGTCTGGGCTATCTCCCCATCATAAGTTAATATCTGTCCTTTGGTAGAGTCAACGGCATCGATTATATTATCTGTTTCCATATCCATACCTTTATATACCTGACAATGGATATGGGAACATAAGTTATATCCTTCTTGTTCATGTTTTTTAAGATTCGCCAGGGCAAAGGTTCGGGCAATTATTGCCTGAGCCTTTAGTGCCTCCATAGGTGCCTTAGCCGACATCTCACTTTTTAATACCCCATAAAGATACTCTTCTAAATCTATAACATTGATTACCTTGATGCCATTACCATTTTTTTGTATTTCGATCTCCCCACGATATCTATTGCCATTGACCAATGCCTTTGCTCCAACAATAGGTTTTAATAGCACTGGGTTAGTAAATAGCCCTATATCTTTCAACACTAATCCTTCCTGTGTTGCTTTTACAAACCCTCCTGACCAACCATAGGTAGTTGATATTATCTCATTAGTAGCCAGGTCAATTATGTCCATATAGCCGGTAGCACTAACTTTTACCGACTCCGCACCATTGATGAACCCTATTCTTATGTCCACCGCCTCGGAATAACCGGCAGTTAACCTTAATATTATTAATGTGAATAATAGTCTTTTCACCCTTATCTCCTGCTGAATAGCCAAAGGATAACAGATAAAATAATACTAATTAAAATACAGGTAGTAACCGGGCAATAGAAGCTAAAATGGTCTTTTCTGATAAAAATATCGCCTGGTAACTTACCGATAAATGGGAGTTTATTGGCTAATAAAAATAAACCACCAACTGCAACTAATATTACGCCTATCAAGATTAAAAATTTCCCTAACGGTCCTGTCATTTTAAAATACCTCCTCTGGTGGGCTCAAACACAAAAAATAAAGCCGCCCACAGCAAACCCATTAACAAAGCTAAAAGCAGGAATGTCTTGTTAGGCCTTTGGTCTAATCTTGGATTTGCGTAAGCCAATATTAGCAGACCAAGTGTAAAGATACCAAATACATTAGTTATCACACCTATTTCTGCCATTGTCCAACTCCTGATTGACTATTGCTCTGTCAAGTTAAAAATTAATGAATATTGAATGTAGAATGTAGAATGTAGAATTATGAAGTTTTGGTATTCTTTTGTCGTAGTGGTTGTTACCTTTGTTCAGATATTCCCCTTCCCTTCTACATTCTACATTCTACATTCAATATTCTACATTCAATATTTTGTAATCGTTCATATAAAGAGTTGTCCCTACAGACTAATTATCCATCAAATTAAGATTGACAGAGCACTACGGCTATTAGCCTGCAGGTAACCCCTGTACATATTTCTTTAGTTCTGCTTCAAACTCCTCTGCCTTAATTTGTGGAATGCCTGATTTTTCCGCCTTCTCCAATTTAGACCCAGGGTTTTCACCCACGACTAAAAATGTCGTTTTCTTACCCACGCTTGAACTCGCCTTGCCACCTAATTTACGAATCAACTCCTCAGCCTCCTGCCTTGAATAATGGGAGAGGCTGCCGGTAATAACAAATTCCTTGCCGGCATAAGGCATTGGTCTGGCAATGGGAGACAACCCCCTAACCCCCTTTTTTAAGGTGGAATTGGGGGAATTTACCCCTGCCTTTTTTAATTTAGCCAGCAGGGTTTGAGTTTGAGGTTGTTTGAAAAAATTGGTAATGCAGGTAGCTACCTTAGTCCCAATGTCTTCTATCTCTAATAATTCCTCTTGTGTGGCAACCATTAATGCCTCAAGTACCACAAATTTACTGGCTAAGGAATTAGCCGTTTGAGCGCCTACATGCAGAATTCCAAAGGCATTTATTAACCTATCCAATGGTCTGTTTTTAGAAAGCTCGATATTATTAAGCAAGTTATCCACGGATTTTTCACCCCAACCCTCTAATGCCTCCAACTCAGAACGGTGGTCTTTAAGCCAATAAATGTCGGCTACCTCCCTAATGAAGCCTTTTTCTACCAACAGGTCAACCACCTTCGTCCCTAACCCTTCAATATCCAGACAACCTCGCGAGGCAAAATATTCTATTTTGCGTTTAATCTGGGCTGGGCAATTGACATTTGTGCAAAAGGATTTTGCCTCACCTTTCAGCCTATAAACCTTGGCACCACAAACAGGACAGGTTTCAGGAAATTCATAAGGCTTTCCCCGTTCCTTTGCCGGGACAACACCAATGACCTTTGGTATAACATCCCCACTTCGCTCAACAATAACCTTATCGCCAATTCGGATATCCTTGCGTTTAATCTCATCTTCGTTATGAAGCGTTGCCCGACTGATTGTTACCCCGGTTAATTCAACGGGTTCCAGGATAGCCACCGGTGTCAGAGCCCCTGTTCGACCTACCTGAACAACAATGTCTTTTAATGATGTTGTTGCCGCCTCGGCGGTAAATTTGAAGGCCACAGCCCAGCGTGGACTTCGGGCAGTAAAGCCTAATCTTTTTTGCTCAGCTAACGAATTTACCTTAATGACTATTCCATCGACATCATAACTTAGTCCCTTTCTTTTTTCCTCCCATTCCCAGCAACAACTGATTACCTCCTCTATTCCCCGGCATAGTTTATAATCAGGATTAACGGCCAAACCTAAGATTTGGAATTCCGTTAGGGTATCGGAATGGGTTTCAAGGATTTGCCCCTCGAATTGGGCTAAAGAATGGATAAAGATATTAAGATTTCGCTGGGCAATAATTTTAGGGTCAAGAAGATGAAGAGAACCCGCCGCCGCATTGCGGGTATTAGCAAATGGCGGCTCATTTCTGACCAGCCTTTCTTGATTAACCCGCTCAAACCCTTTTTTATCCATATAAACCTCTCCCCTGACCTCAAGGGTAACAGGTTTATTCAAGCGTAAAGGGATAGTGTGGATAGTGCGTAAATTAAGGGTAATGTCATCCCCGCTCTCCCCATCACCACGGGTTAATCCCTGAACAAATACCCCATCTTCATATCTTAATGAGACCCCTACCCCATCTATCTTCAACTCGGCTACATACTCAGGCTCTTTAGTTAGCAATTTTACCACTCGTTGATGAAATTCTCTTATTTCATCGAATGAATAGGTATTATCTAAACTTAGCATCGGCACTCGATGTGGAACGGAAATAAATCCCTTGAGCGGCATTCCACTGACGCGTTGTGTGGGTGAATCTTGGGTAATACATTCCGGATGTGCCGACTCAAGTTCAATCAGTTTCTTCATCAATTGGTCATATTCGTAATCCGAGATTTCAGGTTGAGCCTGAACATAATATTTATAATCGTGGTATCGAATCGATTTCCTTAATTTCGAAATTTGTGCCTGGTAATTTTCCATACTTTATAAAAGATACTACAAATTTGGTGATTTGTCAAGGAAAAAACAAGGTGGGGTGTAATCCCTCAGTTATCAGTTGTGAAGTAGGTTAGTTATCAACAGGTTCAAGGTGCAAAGGTTAAGGTTAAGGTTGAGATTGAGGAGCAAACCCCTTA